>JBAXBP010000014.1:0-36494 GCA_037141915.1 Bacteroidota bacterium
ACCGGTTACACCTGGACCATACCTTACAGGGCTGCCATCGCTTCAGGTGCCAACACCAATACCATTCATGTGGACTATAGTTCGTCGGCTTCCTCGGGAAGCGTTACTGTTTTGGGCACTAGCGCCTGCGGGAACGGATCAAGTTCAAGCCTTAGCGTGATTGTAAACTCCATCCCTCCCACTCCAACCATCACAGCCAGCGGCTATGTACTCATTTCCAGCGCTGCCAATGGCAACCAGTGGTATCATGACGGAACTGCAGTGGCCGGCGCCACAAACCAGACATATACCGTTCCTTCTTCGGCCCCCGGCTGGTACTGGACTGTGGTTACACTTGGCCCCTGTTCCTCCGACTCCTCAAATCATAAATATATCCAGGGTGTGGGCATAGGTGAGCACAACAGCGGCGAGATCTCCATTTACCCTGTTCCAAACGACGGACGCTTCAACATTTCCATCTCCAGCGAAAAGGAAATATCTTACAAGCTTGATATCTACAACAGCCTTGGTGTAAACGTTTACGGCGGGCATACCATCACCGTCAACGGAACCCTGGTAACACCCATCGACCTGGGCTCCGTGGCCAGCGGGCTCTACACCGCAGTCATCCGTAATTCCGACAACCAGGTAATACGGAAGATTCTGTTAAATAAATAATGGTTGATTTGGTTAGTAAAAAAAGCCGTTCGAAAGGACGGCTTTTTTGTTTGCACAAACCGGTAAATAATACCGGAATACTGTTAATGATTTTTAAGGATCTATTTCACAAACTGCTTTGCATAATATTTGGCTGTCAGTTTCTCCCCTGTGGCTTTCTCGACCATATCGTTCCAGTAGTACCTGTTGGCAGGCATAAAGATCTTAGCCTTCAGGTATTCACCAACTGCTTTATTATTTGCAAAACTCTGGAATTTCAGGTCCTCCGATTTGACCACATTCTTCAGAATATAATAATACAGCTGTGATGCCAGGAGTTCGCCCATGAGGTAATTATGGTAATAGCAGGGAACCGTGGCAATATGAATCTTGGTAGCCCAGTCAGGTTCGTTACGTCCTTCGGGGCGTTTCAGCAGCTGGTATTTCTCAACACAATCCCACCAAAGCTTGTTCAGGTCCTGGTCGGGGGCCTCATACATGCTCTTTTCAAAATGATACATCACCTGGGCCCAGCGGCTGAACACCAGCTGGTCAAGACGAAGGGTCTTGAAACAATTATCGGCAATCTTCATTTTTTCCTCTTCGCTGATTCCAGCCATGTCTTTCATCCACTGAGGATTAGAAGAGAAACGCCCGAACATCATGGCAATGGCTTCGGTAGTAAACGTATGGGCCGGATCACGGATAATGAAAGGAAGGTTGAAATCCTTGTACCTGTCATACACAGAATGCCCGAACTCATGCAGCAACGTACCCATCCAGTAACTGTTCGGTTTCACATTGCATAACACCCGCACATCGCCAAGCTTATCAATATCAGTGCAGAACGCATGCTGGTTCTTGCCCGGTTTTTCAAACAGGTCGCTGTTCTTCATGATCTCATCAACAGGCAGTCCAATCCCATTGTAATACACCTTAACAATCGCCGGAAGGTCCTTGTCCTGGTAATATTTATCAAGGTCAACTGCATAGATCTTGGGAGCCTGCTGGAAGAAACGGTTCTGATAGTTCCACGGCCTGAGCTCGTCCTTGCTTTTCAGGTTATAATATTTTACAAAATAATCATCGATATCGCCCTTGGCCTGCGCAAACGCGCCCTTTGTAAGGCTGTCGAGCTCCTCGAATATCTTCCTCACATCCCCGGGATCCTGGTCGCCGAGGGTCAGGCTCATTTCATGAAAATTTTTGAATCCAAGATCATGGGCTATATCATTTCTTACCTTGACCAGCTTTTTCAGATCATCCGCTACCAGGGGACCTATTTTCTTCTGGGCTTCCCAAACTTCCTGCTGGTATTTAATGTCTTTGGATGACCGAAGGACGTCTTCAACATCATTATCAGACAGCTTTTTACCCCTGACTTCCGTCCGGAAGTTGCTGTATTTCTGTTCGATCGCACTTTGCATCCGGATCATGGTATTAAGCTTGGCGGTATCGGCCTTTGCCATGATGAATGAACGGTACAGAACATCAAGCTCCCTTGAAAGCAGGCTGTCGGAGACCAGCCCGGAGATTTTGATTTCTTCAAGTTTTTTCAGGCTTTCCTTGTCGGCATAAAATGCCATCATCTTCATATTCAGGTCTTCCGACTTCTTATAATCTTCGGGCTTCCCCGAAATCGAAGCATCCCAGGCAGCTATGGTAGCCTGTTTGTAAAGCGGAATGATCACCGAATCATGGTGTGCAATAAAGGCTTTCAGATCCTTGTTCATTTTCTCTTTTTTTGAGGTGCAGCTGCTCATAAGCAGTAAGCTCATTGCCAGCAGTGCCAGCGTTTTTAGTGTTTTCATCATATGCATGTTAAATTAAATATCGTTTCCCTCGTTTAAAAGCTCGCGCTTGTACATCACAACGCCGCTGTCGCTAACACATCACATAGCCGCTACGGTGCAGCGTCATACGCTCGCACAAACACACCGCTGCTACGGTTGCTGCGTCGCTCCTGACGTGCGTAAAAGCTCCAACCCTATCGAGGCTCCTTGCACCTGATGCAGCTTGTGTGTTGTGCTTCACTTTGTTCAATGCAGTTTGTGTAAAATGCTTCGCTGAAATAAATTATTCTAAATTCAAAATTCGTTGTTCAATATTCTTCATTCAATTCATACTTCAACATTCGTTATTATTCGCACTAATTGTTTATTTCACTTGTGTGCTCATTACGGCTTCGCCAAACGAGTATTCGATTACTCATTTCCCCAGCTCCCAGGTGCTTCCGTCTTTACCGTCCTTCACTGTGATCTCAAGTTTCTGCAGCGCATCCCTTATCTGGTCGGAAGTTCCCCAATCCTTTTTCTCCCTGGAGCTCTGCCTTATGTTTAACACCAGCTCCATCAGGCCTTTAAGATAGTTTGAATTGTCACCCGAAAGCTCGCTTTTCAAACCCAGTATATCAAACACAAAGGTGTTGAATGTCTTTTTCAGTAGCTCAAGATCTTCAGCCGAAATGCTTTCTTTTTTATCATTCACCGAATTGATGATCCTGACCCCTTCGAACAGGTTGGCGATAACGATGGGGCTGTTAAAGTCATCGTTCATGGCCTCATAGCAGGCATCCCGAAGTGACGTGATCCGTGAATCGTGATCCGTGATCCGTGAATCGTGAACAGTGAGATGGTCAAGGATCTGAATAGCCGCAAACAACCGCTTCAATCCTTTCTCTGCAGCAGCCAGGGCCTCGTTTGAAAAATCTAGCGTGCTGCGGTAATGAGCCTGGAGAATGAAAAACCTTATCGTCATTGGGCTGTAAGCCTGTACCAGGGAGGCATGAGACCCGGTGAAAAACTCATCCAAAGTAATAAAATTACCCAGTGATTTCCCCATTTTCTGGCCGTTGATAGTGACCATGTTATTATGCATCCAGTACTTCACCGATTCATGCCCCAGGGCGCTCTGGTTCTGGGCTATCTCCGATTCATGATGAGGAAACAACAGATCCATCCCTCCGCCGTGAATGTCGAAAAACTCACCCAGGTACCTTGTCCCCATAGCGGAACATTCAAGATGCCAGCCGGGAAAACCGTCACTCCAGGGTGAAGGCCACCTCATGATATGTTCAGGCTGGGCTTTCTTCCATAATGCAAAATCGGCAGGGTTGCGTTTTTCATCCTGCCCTTCAAGCGCACGGGTATTGGCCAGGAGATCGTCAAGCACCCTGCCTGAAAGCTTACCGTAATTGTAGTTTTTATTGTATTTCTCTATGTCAAAATAAACCGACCCATTCACTTCATACCCAAATCCTGCATCCAGTATCTTCTTTACAAATTCGATCTGCTCTATCATATGCCCCGAAGCCCGCGGTTCAATACTTGGCCGTTTCACATTCAGGGCATCCATGAAGATAAAATACCTGTCGGCATAATACTGGGCAACTTCCATAGGCTCAAGCTGTTCAAGCCTGGCTTTCTTTGCTATCTTATCCTCACCTTCATCGAGGTCATGCTCAAGGTGGCCGACATCGGTGATGTTCCTTACATACCTCACCTTATAACCGAGGTGCTGCAAATAGCGGAATACCAAGTCAAAGCAAATCGCAGGACGGGCATGCCCCAGATGTGGATCTCCGTATACCGTGGGTCCGCAAACATACATCCCGACAAACGGTGGATTGATGGGTTCGAACAACTCCTTTGTTCTTGATAAGGTATTGAACAGAAATAACCTGGATTCCATGCTTTAAAGATAAACAAGACAAAGGTAAATATTTTTGGAACTTTTGGCAGTGCACCCGCACTATCAGGATTTCCCCCGGACAATAAATTGGTATTCACCCCAGGGCAGAGCGCTGGACCCGGGTTACGCATAAGAGTGGCGGTAAATTTCCCGGGTGAGAGTCAATGGGACGAACCCCGGCCATGGATTCTGCAGCAAGCCGGGAATTTACCGGAGAGATTAAATTATTATTTTATTTTTATTTAGATTTAATTTAATTCTAATTTAATGTGCTAACTTGCGGGCCTTTACCAAATAACAGAAGTATGAATTTAACCAAAAAGCACATGAAAAATTATATATTAACAGCACTTGCCTGTTTCCTGATGGTCACAGGCAGCACGGCCCAGACAGCTCCGGAAACTCCCACCACAGTGGTGGAAACAATGTATATACTTCCTAAGAGGGGTATGGAGAATAAACTGGAAGCAGCCATCAAGGCACATAATGCAAAATTCCATCCTGCCGGTCCGTTTGTTGCCGGGCTTCGCAAGGTTGAATACGGAGAGAAATCAGGCTGGTATGTTTTTGTTTACGGGCCGACAACCTACGACAACATTGATAACCGTCCCGAAAAGGCCAACGGTCATGATGTTGACTGGAGTACCACTACAGATCCGCTGATCGAGACATATGGAGCCACCACACTCTGGAACCTGAACAAAGATCTTTCATTCGGATTCGACATTCTTCAGAAGTCTAAGTACTACGAATTATGGTCAGTAAAGCTGAAGGAGGGTGAATATTATCGTTTCAAAGCCCTCAGCGAGAAGCTGAAGAAAGCGTACGAGTCATTGGGGAACACGGCTTTTGTTGTGTATGAAAGTCCCCTTCACAACGCCAATGGCCAGGATATCGGCCTGATCTGGAGTTTCAACACCTACAAGGAGTGGGCCGATGACCCGGGCCCAAAGGCAGCTTATGAGAAGATCTATGGCGCCGGAAGCTGGCAGAATATGTTGAAGGAATGGAGGGATGTCTGCGTTGATTACAACGATGAGATCCGTTCGTTCGTCAGGTAATTGCTATTAACAGTACAGAATATTTAAGATCCGGCCCCGGCATTCTGCCGGGGCCGGATCTTTTCATTCCATATTTTTCAGCATCCCGTTCAATTTATTTATTTTTACAGTACCTTTATTAATCAGGATGAACAGTTTAACCTGGCATACGACACGCCTCTCCCCCTGGGTCATCTTCCTGGCTTTATTCAACATTATTCTCCATTGGACATTTTATAATACTCTCGGGTTCCACCGGGACGAACTTCTTTATTTTTCCCTTGGACAACACCTCTCGGCAGGCTATGCTTCAGTACCTCCTTTCATAGGGTTCATGGCGTGGTTCATGATCAACACCCTGGGCTATTCCTTGCTTTCGGCAAGACTACTTCCGATGCTGCTAAGCGGGGTGATGGTTATTATAGTCGCCCTTATCACCATGGAGCTCAAAGGAAAAACCTATGCCCAGGTCCTGGCAACAATTGCCTTCATTGTAACTCCTTTCAACCTCAGGACCTATTTCCTGTTCATGCCGGTTTGCTTCGACTGCTTCTTCTGGAGCATCATCATCCTGGTAATTCTCAGATGGATAAACACAAAGGATGATCGTTACCTTTTATTGCTGGGGCTTGCGGCTGGCCTTGGAATGCTTAACAAGTACCTCATTGCCGTTGAAATATTTGCCATCCTGTCAGTACTCATCTTTTCGGAACAGCGTAAGATCTTTACTACAAAATGTTTCTGGTTCGCCATCCTTATAGCATTTCTTGTTTTAAGCCCAAACCTCATCTGGCAGCTGAAAAACAACCTGCCTGTCCTTACTCATATGCAGGCCCTTCACGATAGCCAGCTGGTCCATGTAAGCAGGATCTCATTCTTCACCGACCAGCTGTTTATAGCCTGCATGGCCATATTCCTGGTCATCCCGGGACTGATTTATGCCTTCACTTTCGCAGCAATGAAACCATACCGCCCCCTGATGGTTGCCAGCCTGCTGGTATTATTGATCCTGGTTTTACTGAGAGGTAAAAGTTATTACACCATCGGCTTGTACCCATTCTGGATAGCAGCAGGCGGGGTCTTTTGGGAAAACAGGATAAGGCATATGTCCATTAAAATTGTCCTGCCACTCATAATTGTATTGCTCACATTGCCTGTTCTGCCTTATGGCTTGCCTGTTTTTAAACCTGCCAGGCTTGTTGAATATTTTGCAGGAGCCAGGAAGTCCACTGGTTTTGATGCTGCCCTTCGCTGGGAGACCGGGCAAATGCATAACCTGCCCCAGGATTATGCAGATATGCTTGGATGGGAGGAGATTGCAGCAATTACAGCCAAGGCATACCAGCAGGTCAACGACAAAACGGGTTGTATGATCTATGCCGAAAACTATGGTGAAGCCGGGGCCGTAATGGTGCTTGGCAAAAAATACGGCCTTCCCGAACCCGTCTGCTTCTCGGAAAGCTTCTGGTACTGGTTTCCGCGGAATCCCCCACACGAGATCACCGAAATGATCTATATCAATGATAAGCTGGGGGACGACATTAAGGGTTTATTTGCCGATTGCCGGCTTGTCGGACAGGTTTCAGATACCCTCGCGAGGGAATACGGCACGGAAGTATGGCTTTGCAAAAACCCAAAAACAAGCTTCAATGAGTTCTGGAAGCAGAGAACTCCCCAGGTCGCCAACCCTTTCCGTTGATCGGGCATGCAGGGGCATGATCAGAGCTCCCGGTTCCTCAGCATGACAGCAAGGTAAGAGCTGAAAATTACTGTCATCACGAGCTGGATAAGCAGGGGTGTGGCAACCAGGCTGGTATCCAGAACCGCCAGCCGGATAAACATGAATTTTATCAGGTAATAAACGGCCTTGCTCAGCGCTATACTCAGAAAGATAGCCGGGAAAACATGTTTCATCCTGCCTGCCAGCAGGTAGAACAGGAAGACATTCAGCGAAAGTTCCATCCCGATCAGGAACATTTTGGCAAATACCGGGTGCCCCGATATGATAAAAGAAAAGAGAGGCATTGAAAGAGCCAGGATATAGCTGTTCCTTTTATTGGTGTGAACAAGGGCCAGTACCAGCATAAGCCTCATCGGTTCTACCAGGTATACCGGGAGGCTGAGCAGATGCGACAGGCTTGGGACCAGGTAGATAAAAGCCAGTGCCGCCATATCGATCAGTATCCCTGTCAAAGGGATGCGTTGGAAAATGGATTCAGCTTGTATCTTCATATTTTACTTTTTAACGATTTTGAATTCTACGGATGAGTTTGGCCCGTAAACTTTCATGAGGTATAAGCCATTTTCAAGATGATCAAGGCGGATTGTGTTCATCTCCTGCCCTGCGTAACCCTGTAACTTTATTCTACCCGATAAGTCGGTAAGCTGGTACTTAAGTCCCTTACCTTCCGGATTGGTAATGTGAATGCAGCTGGAAGCCGGGTTTGGGTATACCGACACATTAAGTTCCGGGGGATTGCCGTTAATGCCTGTATGTGTCTCATGGGCCTTGTATAGTTCAATCCCAAAGCCGGTGCCAAGGTTCCGGGTATACTGTTTGTGAAGGGAGTCGTTCCAGTGCTCATGTACACCAAGCGAAGCAATCAGCACCCCGTCATTGTCAGGATCATAAGTGATACCTGCAGGCCAGAGAGAAGAATCAGCAGCCTGGTGAAGGTAGTCGTCAACCCCGTACCAGTTCGGCCGGCTGGTTGCAAAAGTCGGGCCATTGTATTCTGTGCGAAGGAAATCATGGCATACCGATTCAATGGCAACAGGGTCGAGCGACATAAACAAGGACGAACACCAGCCGTTGTTGAAAGGCGGCGATTGCCACTTCCCGGGCACACCCCCTGCATCATCCGAAGGATAAAGGCCATCGATGATAAACACCAGGGTTTTCCCCCCAAGCAATTTATGTTCCATGATGTCGACCTGCACACGATACAGCCCGTAACCCAGCCGTATCGGGTCATCCGCATTGTCAAACAAGCCTTTGTGCAGATGCAGCGCCCACTCCCGGGTAAATGAACCGAAATGGTTTTTTGCTGCAAGGGTTATCCCTCCTGTACTATGAGCTTTCATTGCAGGGATGTTGATGAGGTAAGCTATAGAGTCGTAAAGAGTGAAAAGCTTGTCGGTCACCGCATCGGGCATGACGCTGCCGTGGTCCGACCATACTACCCTGTCGGTTGCAGTTACAGCCACCGGTGTACGGCCCAGGCCTGTGACATCGATCTCGGTAAGGATGAGATTGTTCCCGAGAACATGCACGCCCGGGAATTCATTATGCCAGAGATCGTAAAACTCTTTGTATATATTCCTCGCCGGGTCGCCTACATAGATCATACCCTGGGGGACTCCGGCCTCGTTCACTAACTGCCTTAGAACTGAAAGCACGATATATGGATTGGTTTCAGATGCAAAACTGTTGATTGCCAGGTGGTCGGTACGGCTAAGGTCAGCATTGAACCTGCCTGAAGAAAGCCCACCCCAGGCTGTAGTTGCGTTGACCTTGATAAGGATCTTCTGCCCGGATGAATATCCTGTATAGCCGTGGCCATGGTTGAAATTGAAATACCTGAACATGGTATCCCATGCTTTTGCAACCTCATGAGTACCGGTAAGCGCCAGGACTGATTTCACCAACATGCTGTCGATGACAGGGCTATTGCTGTTCTTTGCCATGAACCATGCATCATCACCTGCGTCTATCACTCCATTTTCGTTGGAAGTATTGGAACATGCCGGGTTTGTCGAAGCGGTATCCCACATCCAGACAACCCGCCCGGGGAAGATCCCTTTAGCGACTCCGATAGGAGCATTGGGTGTAAAGTAGTTAACTCCCGGCATTCTTCGGGAAGCCCTTGAAATACCCGGAAATTGCACAACTGAAAAAAGAAAAAACACCATGGCCCCCACAAGACAAAGAGAGGCAATGAAATAACTTGATTTACGGATTGAAAGCCTGAAACGCCTGAAAGCCGCTATCGACCCACCGAGGCTCAGCAGGTAAATGACAAATGCCGACATAAAGGGGGCTGTGGCCTTCATGCAGGGATAAGCGGCACGGCTTGGCTTGGGAATCACCCTCACCAGGAACCAAAGGGTTGCAAGAAACCCTATTGCAAGTAAAACAACCTTTGAAGGAACTTTTTGCGACTTAAGCCTTTTGATGGCTTTTTGAAACTTACGGGGTAAATGAGGTACTGGATTATACATAACAAGATGTTTAAACAACAATTCCTGAATGCAGAGAGTCATAAAGGTACAAAAAAATATTATCTGCGGATTTATTCATCCCGGTATTAAAAAACTCGTCTGTTATTTCAAGGAAATCCGCTTGGTCCCCATTGGAAAATCTTTCTACTTTTGCATCTTGCATCTTGAACAGCAAATCTTAAACTATGGAAAAAATACTCGTCATCGGATGTTCAGGCCAGATCGGCTCGGAACTCACACTTGAACTGCGAAAAATTTACGGAAGCTCTAACGTTATCGCCACTGATATTCGTCCTGCCCCTGGAGAGATCAGCGAAAGCGGGCCATTTGAGATCCTCGATGTACTGGATGCATCGAAACTCCAGCTTATCTGTGAACATGAAAAGATCACACAGATCTACCATCTTGCCGCAATACTGTCGGGAAATGCCGAAAAACGCCCCATGCCTTCCTGGGATATCAACATGCGCAGCCTGTTCAACGTTCTTGAAATCGCAAAGGAGATTAAACTTAAACGTATTTTCTGGCCCAGTTCCATCGCTGTATTCGGCCCCACAACCCCGCGTTACAACACTCCGCAGTATACTATCATGGAACCGAATACTGTCTATGGCATCTCCAAACTGGCCGGTGAACGCTGGATAGAATATTACTTCAACAAATATGGCGTCGACACACGCAGTCTTCGTTACCCGGGATTGATCAGCTACAAGACTGAAGCCGGAGGCGGCACAACAGACTACGCTGTGGAGATCTTTTACGAGGCCATCCGCCATCATAAATATGAATGTTTCCTTGGACCTGATTCAGCGCTACCCATGATGTTCATGAGTGATGCTATCAAAGCCACCATTGACGTAATGGAAGCCGATGCTTCAAAATTGTCGCTGCGTTCAAGCTATAATGTTGCCGGAATCTGTTTCGATCCCAAAACCATTGCAGCCGAGATAAAGAAACATATCCCCGATTTTGAGATCACTTACAAACCTGATTTCCGACAGGCGATCGCCGATTCATGGCCTGCATGCATTGACGACAGCGTGGCACGCAAGGACTGGGGGCTCGACTATGTGTACGATCTTGAGAAAATGACAAATCTCATGCTGGAAGAGATCGGGAAGAAACTGAAATAATTAAAGGCCTTCCCTGCAAAACGCGGGGTCTGAACCAGGGAAAATTCAGGTGTAAAACCTCACCATGGGCCGGTTAGGGGAAGTCCTGTCAACAATCTTGAACCCTGCCCTTTCAAAGGATTTATAAAGACCTATCCAGGCAAACGAATCGGGCAGCCTCTCCGTAGTGGGGATGGTAGGATAAGCCTCTATGATCTTTATGCCCTGCTTCCTTGCATACTTAGCAACACCCTTAAGCAAAGCAACGGATACGCCGGAATTCCTGAAATCCTTATGGATGAACATGCATGGGATTGACCATACCGCTTTGTCATCTATCGGCTTATGCACCCTCGACCTGCCGAGTTTTATAAAATCCTCCCTTGGAGCAAAAGCAGCCCAGGCAATGGCCACACCCTCGCAAATTGCAAGAATGCCCGCAGGCCTTCCGGCCTCTACGATCTCCTTCATAACCTGCCTGTTGCCATCTTCTGATTTACCTTCCCTGAATTCAGAAGGTGAAAGCCTGTAATACATGCACCAGCAGTTCCCGCAGGCACCCCTGGGACCGAAGAGCTGTTCGAAAAGCCCCCAGTTTTGCCTGGTCAGAGGTTCGAAAACCAGCCCAATTAATAATTCATCGTTCATCTTCCTTATCCTCCCCGAATATCACCTTCCTGTATTTGGTATAAAGGAAGGAAATGATCAGTAACAGTACACCCAGCACCACGAAAACAATGGTTTTTGCGATGGTGTCGAGTGATGACAGATCGTATAAAAACAGTTTGAGCAGGGTTAGTGAAAACAGCACTATGGCCCCTATGCGCAAATGCAGTTTCTTCTTCCAGATGCCCAGCACTATCAGTATCAGCGAATATACACCGAAAAGTATGCTGAGCCCTAGTTTGTAAGACGACTCTGAACCTGCAAGGTCCATCCAGTTTATCAGTTCGTTGCTTAAAACGGTCAGGATGGTTATGTGAAGGAAGATATCAAACTCCAGGCGCAGATTAGTACCGATAAAATCCTGGCGGATAGTGAGGTAAACCGAATGAAAGATCAGCGCGAGGAATACAAAGCAAACGTAACGTATCCCGATTAGCATGCTTCCCCGGTAAAAATACTGCGCAAGATCCTGATCCAGGTATGTTTCCCTTAAGGTCCCCAGCGCAATTAATCCAAAGGTCAGGAAAAGACCAACTGCGGCGAAATTAAAGCCGAGATTGATCAGACCCAGCAGGCTTTTTTTCAGCCTGAGTATATTATAATAAGCCAGCGACGAGAGGAAAAGCAGTGAATAAATAAACGTGGAGACAGTCTTGTACATTGGGATCATTTCATTGGGATACTGCATGGTCCCACCCGCTCCCTTATCCGCAGTGATCGTAGTAATGGCATAAAGCTGGTTAAAGTAGCCTGATATCTCCATGAAGAACGAAAGGTAAAGCACAAGCAGCAGCATACCGGGCATGATGAAATTGAAGGCCGTCAGCAAGGCCTTGCTTTTGTTTAGCGGGCTGGTAAATTGTTCCTTACGGTTGATGATGTTGATGAAAGCGATGGATGCGATGAACAGCAGGGAGGTGAGGAAATTGATATTGAACAGGGGAATGAGTTTTTCTTCAGATGGCCAGTTGCCAAGGCTGTAATATGCACCGGGCCAGCCGAGGGTGAGGCTAAAAAACGCAAGAACCATCAATGCATACGAAAGCAGTTCATAAACCGCGGTGTTTTTAGTGCGGCCGACCCAGAAAAGGACAGCAGCTTCTGCCGACCACAGCATGCTGATCCAGCATCCGTCAAGCTGAACAGGGATGGCAATGGTTATGAAAGCAATGACAAGCCCAGCTGTAAAATAAAACAGGTTCCTGTCGGAATCCTTCACGCGGTAAATAAGAATGCTCACAATAAAATGCAGGAGTGCATTGCAAAGCGTGAACAGTCCCAGGAACTTTTCCCCGCCGGCATGATGATATAACAAAGCATACCCTATCCCATAAAAAACCGAAGAGTTGACCAGCAGCAGGATTATATCGTCAATCCTGAACTTTTCATTTTTCAGAAGTTTGTAGGCCAGGAAAATTATATAGAAAGTCAGAAAAAATATACTGCTGAATATCCTTGCAATCGCGAAATCATGGTCAGCATTAACTGCCTGGATGTACCATGTAAGAAAAATACCCCAGGTCAGGATAAACGATGAATAATAAAGAGGCTTCCAGTATTTTCTCACCGCAATTACGAGGATACCGGCATTGATGATAGCCATGTAAGTGTAAAGTATCAGCACCTTTCCCGAATTGTCGCTCAGCAGGAAAGGCACAGCGTATGCGCCTACCAGCCCTATATGCGCTATGACCTGCCCGTTGTAAAACAGGGCGGCCGCCACGGTGAAAACGGTAACCAGCACCATCAGCGTAAACGTGAGGGCAAGCGGGATGAGGGAATAAAAACTGTAAGCGGCAAAGGTCATGAAATACATGATGGCCATTGAGCCGCTGAGCAGCACCGCGCTGAAATTATGATAATTTTTTTTAAGGCGGATGGCAAAGCCCAGTAGTCCGAGCCCGAGGACGTATCCAAGAAGGATCCTGGTAAGCGGACTGATGAGGTCATGGTCAATGGCATATTTGGCGCCTATTCCAACGCCTATCACAAGGATCACAATGCCGATTTTATTTATCAGGTTCTCACCAATGAATTTCTCAAGGTTTTCTTTAAACCTGGGGCTCGTTGCCCTGCCCCTGCCATGGCTCTCAACAACTGAATTCCAGAGATTCCGTTCACTGCTTACAACCTCAATCTTTTCTTCAGGTTGTGATCCTGCGAGAGTGGTCTCCAAAGGCTGTTCAGCAATTATCTCTTCTGTCTTAATACCTGTACTTTGGGACTGCATCTCAAGGATCTCCTGTCGCAGTTCCCCGATCTCCCGCTGAAAAGATTCCTGCCTTTTCATAAGAATTGACAGCTTCTCAAGAAGTTCCCTGATGTTCTCCGACTCTTGGCTCATATGTATCTTATATATATAACGTAAAACCTGCCGATCAATATAAAAAACCAAACAACCAGAGTGGAATCTTATTCTGATACCCCACCTCAATATCATCACTCACGATGTATCCTGCCGTGGAGCCTGATAGTTGTTTCCTGGTTTTCCCCTTTCCGCCTATTTCAAAAGTATACTTTTCGTCGATCAGAAAATCTCCCTTGTCAGCAAGTTCAACTTTATGGCCTGTTTTGACCTGGTTCACGAAAAAACTTTCACGAATACTTCCTATATTGACCTCACCCATAGAAAGAGTAAATGAATGATTTGGATGATTTAACAGAATTTTTTCCGGTTTGGTCAACTTACCATAGAAACTGCCTGCATGAAACAAAGAAATGATAATCTCCGTTTGTTCAAGATAAGAAAGATATTGTAAGAGAGTATTCCTGTTAAGCTCAAGTGAGGATGCTAATTTCGTAATATTCGGCTGGTATGGTACGTGTTCTGCGATAATTTGCAGGGCTCTCTTTATTTTTTGAACATTGCGTATGTCCAGGTTCGAAATAGTAGGGATCTCAGTTTCAAGAATATAATTGATGATCCCCTGTAATTTTAACCCATAGGTCGATTCCCCTTGAAGGAAGAAAGGAAAGTAACCCAAGCGCAGGTAATCAGAAAAAAATTGCAGGGGTTTAACTTCCTTTAGAACTGCACGGGCAATGGTTTCATGATCACTCAGGATGTTTTTCAACGGAAACAACTGAAGCTTTTTCCCGGTCCGGATCTGTAAAAACTCTCTGAATGATAAGCCATGCAGATAATAAATGACAGCCCGACGGCTCAGATCAACTCCCCCATACATCATTTTAAGAATTGAAGATCCTGAAAAGATCACCTTCAGGCCGGGAAAAAGATCATAGATGGTTTTAATTTCTCCAGCCCACCCGGGATATTTATGAACTTCATCGAAAATTATCAGTTTACCACCCTGACGATAAAAATTTTCAGCTAATGAAATCAGTGTTGAATATGGATTTGCGAGATTGTCAAGCGATACATACAAGGATGTTTTATCCGGGGAAGGGTTATCAAGGAGATGCTGGAGAAGGCAGGTTGTTTTACCAACACCCCGCTGACCGAATAATCCGATCAGTCGTTCCTTCCACACAATTTCTTCCATCAATGGACGACGGAATAAAAAATCTGTAGCTGCAATTAATTGATTTTGATAATTGTATAACGCTTCCATCGTTTTTGCTTATTACACTAAGCAAATATATAGATTAATTGTTGAACGCGATAAACAAAATCATGACAAGGCCGTTGCCAGCGGGAAGGTTTCCTTCACCCTCACTCCCTTTTCTGTTTCCTGCACAGTACAGCATTCATTGTTGATGTCATGCTCCAGGAAAAGGATGTAGCCATTTTTAGCGGCTTCTTTCATGAATATTTCCTTTTCTTCAAGGGTGATCAGGGGGCGTGTGTCGTATGACATCACGTACGGGAGCGGAATATGTGCTGCAGAAGGCAGGAGGTCGGCCATATAAACCACCGTTTTATCCCTGTATTTTATCATCGGGATGACTTGCCCTTCGGTATGCCCGAAAAACAAGCGGATACTGATCCCCGGCAGAATCTCCGTTTCGTTTTCAACCAGGTTCAGCTTCCCTTTCTCCTTGATAGGAAGTATGTTTTCTTTCAGGAACGAAGCCTTCTCCCGGTTGTTCGGGTTCGTCGCCCATTCCCATTGCCGGCAGCTGGTCCAGTAAGTTGCATTTTTAAATGCAGGGGTGTATTCAGTGTGATCAGCATTCCATTTCACCGCGCCCCCGCAATGGTCAAAATGGAGGTGGGTCAGTATCACATCAGTGATGTCATCCGCAGTAAATCCAACAGCAGCCAGAGATCCGGCCAGGCTGTCATCCCCGTTCAGGTAATAATTGGAAAAGAATTTTTCGCTTTGTTTATCCCCGATGCCGCAGTCGATAAGGACTTTGCGATCACCATCCTCAACCAGCAGGCAGCGCATGCTCCAGTTGCAGAGATTATTCTCATCGCAGGGATACAGCTTGCTCCACATCACCTTGGGCACGACTCCGAACATGGCGCCCCCGTCGAGCTTGAGATTTCCGGTATTTATTACGTGTAGTCTCATTGTTGTCTGCTATAACATCTTAAAAGCAAAATGGCGAAATAGCGAAATGGCGAAATTGAATTTTTATTTCGCTTTTCGCTTTTCGCTATTTATATTCGTTAACACTCATCTCACCCTGGACCACGCGCAATGCATTCGCCGCCATCGCCTGTATCTCGTTATCACCGGGATAAACAACGACTTTCGCAAGCTTCTTCACATGATCGATGATGAAGTCAATGACCCTCTCGGAATGCGCGATCTCGCCGGTTAGCAGTATGGCATCAACGTCTCCTTTCAGCACAACATACATCTCGCCAATGCATTTACTCACCTGGTATGCCATGGCATCCATGATGTTCTTTGCTTTCTCTTCACCGCTCTTGATGCGGAATTCGATAGCGCTCAGGTCGGTGGTCCCAAGGTGAGCCCTGATGCCGCCGCAATGCGTGAGCAAACAAAATACCTCATCCGAAGACTTCTTATCAACCAGGCACATCTTCACGATATCTCCCAATGGCAGGCTGCCGCTGCGTATCATCGAAAACGGACCGTCACCTTCAAAACCCTGGTTCACATCGATCACCCTTCCCTTGCGGTGGGCGCCGATGGTGGTTCCATTACCCATATGCGCAACGATAAGGTTCAGGTCCTCATATTTCATATTCTGGCTTTCGGCAAACAGCTTCGCTATCGCTTTCTGGTTCAGGGCATGATAGATCGATTTCCTCTCAATCCCCGGCGCACCGGTTATCCTTGCAACATCTTCCATCTCATCCACAACGGTCGGATCAGCTATCATAGCCACAGAACCCGGGATCTCTGCCGAAACAGCATCGGCAAGCAAACCTCCCAGGTTGATGATATCGATACCCACCGGGCTGTTCTTCAGGTCACGCTTCAGCGCATCATTCACAGCATAAACCCCCGAACTTACCGGCTTTACCAGCCCTCCGCGCGAAATTACGATCTTCACCTCGCTGAGGTCGAATTCATTGTTCTGCAGCTCCTTCAGCACAAGTTGTTTGCGGAATTCAAGCTGATCGTAAATGGTTTCAAACCCCGAAAGCTCATCGGTGGTATGATACCTGTTGTTGATGTAAAGGAGTTTGTAATTGTTGTAAACTGCAATCTGGGTAACCTTATCCTTGGGGTTAACCACTAAAATATTGAATTTCATATCGGTAATGAATTTTACATGTTTCTCCTGTACTGTCCGCCCACTTCAAACAATGCATGGGTGATCTGGCCGATGGAACAATACCTGGCTGCTTCCATCAGGCTTTCAAAGATATTCATATTTTGTGTTGCAGCGTGCTTCAGCCGGCTTAATGCTTTTTCAGATTCTTCACCCCAGGTGGCGTGAAGATGCTTCAGCATTTCTATCTGGTATAGTTTTTCTTCTTCTGTACTGCGGATGACTTCGCCCGGTAAAACCGTCGGACTGCCTTTGCTGCTAAGGAACGTATTGACTCCCATAATCGGCAGCCTGCCGCTGTTCTTCAGGTTCTCGTAATACAGCGACTCTTCCTGTATCTTGCTCCTCTGGTACATGGTTTCCATCGCGCCAAGCACCCCTCCCCTTTCGGATATCCTCTCGAATTCAAGCATCACGGCCTCCTCCACAAGATCGGTGAGCTCTTCGATGATGAAAGATCCCTGCAGAGGGTTCTGGTTCTTTGCAAGCCCCAGCTCATGGTTGATGATCATCTGTATGGCCACGGCCCTGCGAACCGATTCTTCGGTAGGAGTGGTGATAGCCTCGTCATAAGCGTTGGTGTGCAGCGAATTGCAGTTGTCGTAAATTGCATACAAGGCCTGCAGAGTGGTGCGGATATCATTAAAGTCTATCTCCTGTGCATGCAGTGAACGGCCAGAAGTCTGGATGTGGTATTTAAGCATCTGCGAACGGGCTTCGGCCTTATACCTGTACTTCATCGCTTTTGCCCAGATGAGGCGTGCCACGCGGCCTATAACCGAATATTCAGGGTCTATGCCGTTGCTGAAAAAGAACGAAAGATTGGGTGCGAATTTGCTTACATCCATCCCACGGCTTACGTAATATTCAACATAGGTGAAGCCGTTCGAAAGGGTGAGCGCCAGCTGGGTTATGGGGTTGGCCCCGGCTTCTGCAATATGGTAGCCCGAAATTGAAACCGAATAAAAATTCCTGACGCTGTTTGTGATGAAATACTCCTGTATGTCGCCCATCATCTTCAGGGCGAAATCGGTGGAGAAAATACAGGTGTTCTGGGCCTGGTCTTCTTTCAGGATATCAGCCTGGACAGTGCCGCGCACCTGGCTGAGGGTCTCTCTTTTGATCTTCTCATAAACATCGGCAGGCAGCACCATGTCGCCTGTCACGCCGAGGAGCATCATGCCAAGCCCGTTGTTGCCTTCGGGCAGGCTTCCCTGGTATTTCGGACGGTCAGTGCCTTTCTTCTTGTAAATGGCCTTTATCTTTTTCTCAACCTCTTCAACCAGTCCGTGTTCCTTGATATATTTCTCGCATTCCTGGTCTATCGCGGCATTCATGAAGTAGCCGACCATTGCGGGGGCCGGACCGTTGATTGTCATCGACACCGAAGTATTGGGATCGAGGAGGTCAAAGCCCGAATAAAGTTTCTTGGCATCATCGAGGCAGGCGATAGAAACCCCCGAATTACCTATCTTCCCATAGATATCAGGACGCATGTCGGGGTCGAAGCCGTAAAGGGTCACGCTGTCGTAGGCTGTCGAAAGCCTTACGAATGGTAGCCCGTGGCTCAAATAATGAAAACGCTTGTTGGTGCGCTCAGGGCCGCCTTCACCTGCGAACATGCGGGTGGGATCTTCGGCAGTGCGCTTGAACGGGAATACCCCCGCGGCATACGGGAATTCACCCGGGACGTTCTCCCTTAAGTTCCATTTCAGTATATCGCCCCAGGCCTGGTATTTCGGAAGTGATATCTTCGGGATCTGCAGGTGCGAAAGGCTTTCGCTATGGGTCTTGAGTTTGATCTCCTTACCCCTGACTTTGTAAACATAATCCTCGTCGGTGTATGACTTTATTTTTCGCTCCCAGCCTTTGACAATTTCGTAATTGGCAGGTTCGAGCTTCTTCACCAGCTCATCAAAAAGCAGGTCGAGCTCCAGCATCATATTGCAGTCATGCGAATGCAGCTCAGGGTTTTGCTCTTTTTCTTTTGGTGGCTGACTGCGGATGGCTTCGATGGTCTGTGAGATGCCGTACAGTTTTTGCGCTATCTCAGCCTGTTCAACGGTCCAGTGGTTGTAACCCCTTACGGTTTCGGCTATTTCGGCAAGATATCTTACCCTGGAAGGCGGGATGATAAAGATCTTTTCCTTCATCTCGTCGTGCCCCTCGAAACTGCTCCCGAAATCAACGCCGGTTTGGGATTTGATTGTTTGCAGCAAAGCCTTGTAAAGCTGGTTCACCCCGGGGTCATTGAACTGGGACGCGACAGTGCCGTAAACCGGCATTCCATCGATCTCCTTTTCCCAGAGTTTATGGTTCCTCTGGTATTGTTTCTTAACATCCCTGATGGCATCGAGTGCTCCGCGTTTATCGCATTTATTCAGCACGACCAGGTCGGCGAAATCGAGCATGTCGATCTTCTCAAGCTGGCTTGCAGCGCCATATTCAGGAGTCATCACGTACATCGAGAGATCGCTGTGGTCGACGATCTCGGTATCGCTCTGCCCTATTCCTGAAGTTTCGATGATCACCAGGTCAAAGCCTGCAGCCTGCAACACCATAGTGGCATCCTTTACATACCTGGATAGCGAGAGGTTCGATTGCCTTGTTGCCAGTGACCTCATGAATACCCTTGGATCAAAGATGGCATTCATGCGGATGCGGTCGCCCAGCAACGCGCCTCCTGTCTTGCGTTTGGTAGGATCCACCGAAATGATAGCGATGGTCTTGTCTTTAAGATCACCCAGGAAACGACGCACCAGCTCATCTACAAGTGACGATTTACCTGCTCCACCAGTACCGGTGATTCCGAGAACCGGAATCCGTGACTCGTGACTCGTGACTCGAGACTCGTGATCCGGTTCACGGTTCACGGTTTGCGGTTCACGGCTCGACAATTCGTCGAGCACAGGCCTGGCTTTATCCGGAGAATTCTCTGCAAGCGTGATAAGCCGCGCAATCGCATTGATGTTACGTTTACCTATCTCATCCGCAGTCACCTCATGAACATCATCCAGTGCAAAGTCACATTTCTCGAGCAGGTCGTTGATCATCCCCTGCAGGCTCATGCTCCTTCCGTCATCAGGTGAATAGATTTTTGTAATCCCGTAATTCTGCAGGTCAGCTATCTCCTTTGGCAATATCGTGCCACCGCCTCCTGCGAAAATTTTGATATGACCGCATCCCCTTTCCTGCAGCAGGTCGTACATGTACTTCAGGAATTCATTATGCCCTCCCTGGTAGGAGGTGAGGGCGATGGCCTGCACGTCTTCCTGCACGGCGCAATCGACGATCTCCTGCACAGCCCGGTTGTGGCCGAGATGAATGACCTCGGCCCCGCTTGCCTGCAGTATCCTGCGCATGATGTTTATCGCTGCGTCATGTCCGTCGAAAAGCGAAGCAGCCGTGACAATCCGGATATGATTTTTCGGTTTATACGGTTCTGGGATTTCCATTGATCAGGCTTTATTCATTCATGATAGCCCTGGCGATGATGATCTGCTGTATCTCGCTGGTACCTTCATAGATCTGTGTAAGCTTTGCGTCACGCATCATCCTCTCCACGTGGTATTCCTTCACATAGCCGTAGCCTCCATGTATCTGTACGGCTTCGGTGGTGACATACATTGCCGTCTCGGCAGCCCAGTATTTCGCCATGGCGCTCGCAGTGCCGTAAGGCCTTTTCTGGTCCTTGAGCCATGCCGATTTCAATGTAAAATAACGTGCGGCTTCTATGCGTGTGTGCATCTCGGCCAGCTTGAAAGCTATGGCCTGGTGGTTGATGATCTCTGTTCCGAATGACTTGCGTTCCTTTGAATATCTAACTGCCCTCTCATAAGCACCCTGTGCGATTCCCAATGCCTGCGCGGCAATCCCGATACGCCCACCTTCAAGGGTCTTCATCGCGATTTTGAAACCCATGCCATCGCTGCCGAGAAGATTCTCTTTAGGGACTTTCACATCGCTGAACATGATGGAATGTGTATCACTGCTCCTCATCCCCATTTTATCTTCATGAGGTCCGAGGGTGATGCCCGGTGAATTGCGGTCAACGATCAATGCATTGATCCCCTTATGGCCTTTTTCCTTGTGGGTCTGGGCAATGAGAATATAGGTGGATGCGCAGTTGGCGTTGGTGATCCAATTCTTTACCCCGTTTACAAGATAATGGTCCCCCATATCGATGGCCGAGGTCCTCTGCGAAGTGGCGTCGGAACCGGCTTCCGGCTCTGATAAAAGAAATGCGCCGAGCTTCTTGCCGCTGGCCAGGGGTTTCAGCCATTTCTCTTTCTGCTCTTCCGTGCCGAACTCCTCAAGCTCATAACATACCAGCGAATTATTTACCGAAATGATGACTGCAGCAGAGGAATCCACTTTCGAAAGCTCTTCAAGCGCAAGTACGTACGAAACGGTATCCATACCTCCCCCGTCGTACTTTGGGTCTGTCATCATCCCCATAAACCCCAGCTCGGTCAGCACTTTCACATGCTCAGTAGGGAACAGGGCCTTGGTATCCCGTTCAATAACATCCTTAATCAGCTCCCTCTGGGCATAATCCCTGGCCGATTGCTGGATCATAATCTGTTCTTCGGTATAATCAAAATTCAACATATGGGGTTTATTTGATACAAAGATAAGATTCAGACTGACTAATACAAAAAAGGAGGGCAAAAAAAATCCCCGGTGCTGCCGGGGACCATTCTCAATAATGTGCTTTATTTATTTCTTTATTTCGCTATCTCGCTACTTTTTTTGATTTCGCTTTTCGCTATTTCGCTATTTCTCTATTTATTTTTCCCTCAGGTAGAAAAAGAACAGGTTTCCGGTTTCAAACGACTGGCACATCAGGAGAGAATCGCCGCTGAGCTGGCGCACTTCCAGTTTTATTTTATCTTTTGACTCGGGGGTTTTCAGGGTCAATACGTTCTTGCCACTGCCTTTCCAGGTATAGGTGACCTTGTTTTCGCCATGGGTTTTCACACAGTTTTTATTGGTGAAAAACTCGAGGTTTGAATTGTTGAAAGTGACAGAAGCCTTATGCATGGCTACGAACTTGTTCTTATCAAGCTTCACGACATCCGACTGAGAGTGGGCTGTTGCTGCCTTGCTTGTATCAGCTGCAGTGGCTGCAGGCTTGGCAGGCGTCTTAGGCATTAAGATTTGAGGAGTTGTGCCCTGGTAAGTCCATTTCCCGGGCAGATCCTTGAAATTGATCTTAACGGGTTTGGGGCTTGCTTGCTGGGCAATGGCAGTGTAACCCAGGATAAAAATTGAAATGAAAATTAAAAAACCAATTGCTGACTTATTCTTTCCCATGACTTTTATTTTTTTTGTAAAACGAAAATATGAAGATTTTATTATAATTCTTTTTCAACTTCCACGGTCGAATCACTGGTATCGGATTGTATGGTAAAGCCCCGTTTTTTAAACACCGAGATCATCCGTTTATTGTCGGTCGTGGTTTGGGCCACTATCTTTTTCAGGTTCCATTTCCCGGCGATCTCCATGCAGAAATCAGTGATGATATTCCCGAGATCCTTCTGCTGGTATTCGTCGATGATGAGTATGGCGTATTCAACAGTCTCATGGTCGGGATCGGCAATAAGCCGGCCTACTCCCACCAGCCTGCGCACCCCTTTGTCCTGTATCTCGGCCACAATCGCGATCTCCCGGTCATAATCAATATAACAGTAACGCGTTGCAACTTCATGCGACTGCCACTGGAAGAAATACCTGAAACGGCTGTATAGCGACTCTTTGGAACAATGGCCGATCATATCGAGCCAGAGGGGTTCGTCCTCAGGTTTGATTGGCCTCAGAAGCATTTCCTTGCCATCCCTGAGTTTCATCTTGCGTACATATTTCTCGGGGTAAGGATGCAACGCAAGATGTGCGAACGGGACTCTCTCTTTTCCAACGAGGGTATCATCGATCACAATTCTTGCATCGAGGGCAACGACGTTTTCTGTAGTTACCAGAAGCGGATTGATGTCAAGTTCGGTGATCTCGGGATAATCGGCTGCAAGGTACGACAGCCTTATCAGGGTCTGTATCAGCCCGCCGATGTTCTTTGCAGGGCTTCCCCTGTAACCTTTCAAAAGCGGGTAAATCTTCAGTGACTCCAGCATCTGCCGGGCGAGGCTTTCATTCAGAGGCGGAAAGCCGAGAGCTTTATCTGAAAACAATTCTGCAGTGATCCCTCCCATTCCAACCAGCAAAATGGTCCCGAATACCTTGTCTTTTTTAAAACCGAGGATGAGTTCCACCGCTTCTTTTTCAGCCACCATCTTCTGTACCGTGATCCCGTCAACCCTGGCATCGGGCCGTTTAAGCTTCACCGAGTCCATGATACGCTCGAATGCAGCCCTCAGGAGTTTTTCGTTTCCCAGGTTCAGCTGAACTCCTCCTACATCAGATTTATGGGTGATGTCGGGCGACTGTATTTTAAGCACTACCGGGTAGCCGTTTTTTTCCGCAATTTTAACTGCTTCATCAGGGCTTTTTGCAAGCACCGGCCTGGTAGTTGAAATGCCATAGGTATCAAGGATAAGCTTTGATATGTCCTCACTCAGAATACTGCCCTGGCCCTGTATCAGCCTGTTGAATTTTTGGCGCATTTTTTCCCTGTCGAGGCTGAATTCCACGGGAATATCCCTGGGGGTCTCATACAGGGTTTTGAGGTTCCTCGAATACGCTACCAAAGTCATAAAAGCCCTTATCGCCTGCTCGGGGGTGCGGTATGATGCAATCCCTGCCTCCACCAGGATGTCATCGGCCTTGTGCATGCTTTGTCCGCCAAGCCATGCAGCAAGTATGGGTTTCTTTGTGGTGGAAACAAGCAGGCTCACCTCCCTGGCGGTAGCTTCCGGATTGGTCATGGCCTGGGGAGTAAGTATCACCAGGATGGCATCCACTCCCTTATCTTCAAGCACTATCTGTGCAGCTTTCGAGATCCTTTTGGCCCTTGCATCGCCAAGCACATCCACGGGATTGCCGTGAGACCAGAATTCAGGGAGGTTCTCGTTAAGCTTTCCCATCGTTTCATCCGAAAGCTTTGCAAGCACCCCGTTGGATGAAATGAGTGCATCGGTTGCCATCACCCCGGGTCCGCCTGCATTGGTGATGATGCCAAGCCTGGGCCCCTGCGGGAAACGGTTCCTTCCGAGGAGCTCCGCCACCGAAAAGATATCCCCTATCTCATAAACCCTGGCAAGTCCCGTCCTCTGGAAAGCCGCATCGTAAACAGCATCTTCCGAGGCCATGGCTC
This sequence comes from Bacteroidota bacterium, assembly GCA_037141915.1. Classification (GTDB taxonomy): domain Bacteria; phylum Bacteroidota; class Bacteroidia; order Bacteroidales; family FEN-979; genus CAIRDP01. The sequence continues at coordinate 24,288 of JBAXBP010000014.1, forward strand.
CCGTATGCGAAGCCGCCACCTGGGCCGATTCGGGGAACCTGCCTGCTTTGTAAACGATGATTGGCTTCCTTCGTGCAAATGCACGGGCAGCCGTCATGAACTTCCTGGGGTTTTGTATAGATTCAATATAGAGTATGATGCAATGGGTGTTCTCATCTTCACCGAAGTAATCGATGAGGTCTCCGAACTCAACATCGAGGCTGTTTCCAATAGAGACGAAGTACGAAAACCCTATCTTTCCTTCAATAGCCCAGTCAAGTACCGAAGTGCAAAGCGCCCCCGACTGCGAGATGAATGCAATATTCCCGGGTTTCGGCATCTCGGCTGCAAAACTTGCATTGAGCTTCAGCGAAGGCACGATGATGCCAAGGCAGTTCGGTCCAAGGATCCTCATCCCTTCATATTTTTTTATCTCTGCCTTGATCAGTTCTTCCTGCCTGCGCCCTGCTTCGCCTGTCTCCCTGAAACCTGCCGAAATAATGATGATCCCCCGTATCCCGGCTTCCCCGCATTCTCTTACTGCAGCAAGCACCTTGTCGGCCGGAGAACAGATGATCCCCATATCGGGCGCTCTCGGCAGGCTCTTCATATCAGGATAACAGGGAATCCCCATCACCGCCTCATGATCGGGATTAACCGGGTACACGACCCCCCGGAAACCTCCGCTGACAAGGTTGATAAGCACTTTCCCGCTCACCGAGTTGGGGTTCGTTGTAACACCGATAAGGGCTATCCTTTTCGGGTTAAAGATGTTGTTGAGTTTGTGGACGTTCATTGCTCTTCTGCAGATGGGACTGCAAAGATACGGGATTATAATGACGGTGGGTATTGGATTACACTTCAGGGCTCGCTTAAGCTTTTAAATACCGATGAGCCGGCATACATCGGTCTTAGACGCTTAATAACATCCCTCCTTGAGTTTTTTTGCCCCTTGATTAGGTACCTCACGCAATCCGGCCGCCAAATCGGCCGCCGGAAAAAAAAAGATAAATAGCTGATTTAAAATCTAAACCTCAATTTACAAGTACTTGATCAGGGGGGATTTCCCCACCTTTTCAGGGAGGATAAATTCTCTTGCATATGATTATTCTTTTCTGGTATTTCGTAGAATAGTAAAAACTGAACAAATTTCACAGAATTAATTGCAAAAAAGTTATAAGCACATGCAGTTTTAAATCTCTTGGCAATGTTTTTACATTATTACCCAAATCCTTCCGAATATGAAAAGATTTTTCTTTCTGATTACAACCATCCTTACGGTGGTTCTAATAATGACATTTAAATCAGGTTCTGCCCAAAGCCAGGATAATTATTATCCTGATCCATTCAATAAAGATATAACTTTTCCTTCTAATGCTTGATTTCACTAACTTCACATCTCATTTCAACTAACACCCGATGGATGCAGACTTTGACATCAGGTATACTGATCGCCCAATCACACCATTTGGAGGTCTTACAACCGTAAAGAACTTCTATCAGAACAGCGGACTGCAGGATGTGATTTCTTCTCTGCCCTTGCCTCAGCCTGGCTCTAACAGGGGATATGACCCTGTGGATGTCGTCGAGGGGTTTCTGGTTAGTGTTATTCTGGGTGCTCGCCGATTGGCCCATGCAGGACTGCTCAGACACGATAAGGTAGTCAGTGAGATGTTTGGTTGGTCTAAAGGCATGGCCAGTGAGAGTACGTTTAGCCGGTTTTTTAAGAAGTTTGATGTTGAGTTAAACGATGAGGTTTTTATTGAACTTAACCGCTGGTGGTTTACAAAGCTCAAGGTAAAATACCATACGGTGGACATTGATTCTACCGTCATTACCCGTTACGGCCGTCAGGACGGCGTTGAAGTGGGTTATAATCCAAGAAAGCCGGGTCGTGGTTCCCATCATCCCCTGATCGCTTTTGCAGCCGAAGCCAAAATGGTTATACAGTCCTGGATGCGTACAGGTGACAGCGTGAGCAGTACTGATATTAAAGATTTCATCACGGTGTTACTGAAAACATTGGATAAATCAAAAATCGGGTTGGTAAGAGCAGATAGTGGTTTTTTTAGTGAAACGACCTTGGGAATTCTTGAAAAAAGCGAACTGAAGTACATCATTGCAGCAAAAATGTATGCCGGACTGGTCCAGGAGATATTTGAGGCTAACGACTGGGTTTCGTATTCCGATGGAATCGACATGTGCTCCATAGATTGCAAGTTAACCGGTTGGGATCATGCCCGCAGGATAGTGGTCGTGAGGAAGAGTAAAAGCAAGTACCAAAACAGCGGCGGCAAGTCTTGGTTTGAGGAATATGACGAGTTTTCTAACTACCTCTATTCGGCATTCGTAACTAATCTGGAACTTGCTGATCCCCTGATCTGGGAACTCTACCGCCACAGAGCAGAAGCTGAGACACAAATCAGGGAACTGAAAGAAAGTTATGGCCTTGATGGCTTTTGTTGTGAAGATTTTGGTGCTACCGAAGCTGCTTTTCGATGGGTTTGCGTAGCCTATAACCTGATGAGCCTGTACAAAATTGCTCTGATAAATTCCAAGCATGATCCAACTTTGGCAACCTTGAAGTTCCAATGCATTGCAATAGCGAGTTACCTTGTCAGACATAGCAGAAAAACGACGTTAGTGCTGTCAGTGAGTGATCGACGAAGGGCCTTTTTTGACGGATTATTTCAAAAAATTGAAAATATAACCCCTAAGTCGAAGTTTTTGTTGAAGAAAAAGTTTCTATTGAATTAATCAGGTTAAAGATAAATATTTATCAGTGTTTTGTAAGAAGGATTTCTTTGTCCGGCGGCTTTTCATTCCTGAAAAACAACAGGTCATAAGTGATCTTCAGCCAGATCAGCACGCAGGGCAGGACTTTCAGATTATACGGCCGCACGTAATGTTCACGGATGTATGCCGGGAAAAGGTCCGTTGGTGACAGTGAAGTGAACACCAATGCAAATACAAGCAAAACCAGGTTTTCCACTTTCATTTTCTGGCAGGCAATCCACACAGCCACTCCCGTCATAGCGATGATGTAAGTCGGCGATTCGGCCTTATGGTTGAAGATGATCATCCAGATAAGTATTGATGAAAGGAAATATAATCTGAACTTCTGATTGCACGAAAATTTATATTTCAGGAAAGGCAGGAAGAACATAAGTATACCTGCAATCAGTACAATGTTCTTAGGGCTGAACGGGAACCATATGTGCAGCCATCCCACCACTGACAATCCCCAGGAGATGCTGTGGTCATACATTAAAAGATCGGCCCAGCTTTGATACAGGTAAACCAGCTGGGAAAATGGAATGACGCATAAGGGAAGTAAAGCCAGGATCACTATCCATAAGAAGGTGTACAGGAATGATTTCAGCTTGCCGGGATAGAACAGGAATAGCGCCAGTGAAACCAGTCCGAAGACCTTGATATAGATGGTAAGCACAATAGCCAGCGCGGCAAGGAAGTTTTGCTTCTTTTCAAGGAAAATGAATGCGAACAGTATAAACCCCGCAATCAGGCTATTGCTCTGGGAATTCTGGATTGAAGTAATCAGTTCTGTAAAGATAATGGCGATCATGATCAATCGCCCTTTCTTATCCCCTGGCGGAAGATTCCATATTGCAAAGAACAGCAGCAGGCAATTCAGCAGGTTCCATATCAGGAGTCCTGCAGCATCAGGCAGTATGCTCAGCGGCGCCATCATCAGTGAAAAAGCAGGACTGTACTTGTAATAATCCATCTGCTCGTTTTTGAATTCGAGGTAGATATCCTTGTTCTCAATTAAATGAAAGAACGATTTCTTGAAGATCAGGTAATTGTTGTAATGGGTATCAACACAGCCTGTTGCCGGGTTGACGCCTGGCTCAAGCAGAAGGCTTTGCGTTGTGATAATACATGTTACCAGTATCAGTAATCCCGAAATGAATAAGGGGTTGAACGCTAAATTCTGAAGTTTTTTTAACATCTGGTAGTATACCTGCAGTTGTAGTTCCGGCTTAGTGCTTAATGATAAACTTCCCGGTCAGCCCCTTGCCCTGCGATGAAAAAACATAGAAATACAGTCCCGGCGCATAGTTGCGTGTATCAAGGATCAGGGCATTCATAGTGCTGCCGGGAAAAAATTCTTCTTTCATCCTCCCTGAATCATCATAAATACACAAAGACCCATGGCCCGAGGTCAGCATCCCTCCAAAGTGAAAAACGACATGATCGGATGCAGGGTTCGGAGCTACCTGCAAGCCGGCATTCAAGCCATGTTCCTCAACGGCATTGATCACATTGTTCGCCGTAATAAGCTGGCATTCGGGATCGAACACCAGCGAATCGGCGGTAAACGGGATGCGCACCTTGAACATCTCTCCCGAAAACGTATTATTGACGCGTATCATGGTATCACGCGAGGCATTTTTCAGCTTTATCTGCAGAGGCAGCTCAAAAAACGAAGCCGTTGCGATCGACTGGGTCTGCCTTACCGTGAAACTTAACGTATCGGCTGTTTGTGTCCAGTTTATCGTGTACTGCGGATATCCCTCTCCCGTAAACCATTCATTGAAATACCAGGCAAGGCTATGGCCATACGAACTTTCAAAATGAGCTACAAGGTTTTCGGTGCGCGCAAATCCGTAAGCCAGGCTGTAATCATCCAGGTAGTTGTTCAAGGCTGCAAAAAACACCGAATCACCCATAATCCATCTCAGCTGGTGCAGAATCAGGGCTCCTTTGGCATACGACAAACGGCTGTTGAACAAACGGTTGATGTCGTTCGTATCGGTGCAGTAAACCGAGCCGCCCGGCAGTGATGTCACCTGTGTTATCCTCACCTGTCTGAACCTTTTCCACAGGCTGGGATCCAGGTGTTCATAAATCAGCCCCGAGAGGTAAGTCGCAAAGCCTTCGTTAAGCCAGATATCAACCCAGCTTCCGCAGGTCACCTTATCGCCGAACCACTGGTGCGCAAGCTCGTGCGAGATCAGCTCGAACTGGAAACTGTTCACGAAGGTCATCGTTTGGTGTTCCATCCCGCCTCCTTCGCCGAATTCGGCATTCCCGTATTTCTCTTTCTGAAACGGATAGATGCCAAACAGCGAATCAAACACCTGTATCATTGGCACTATCACCGGCAGCTCGGTAACAGCCGCAGCAGAATCCTCAGGGTAAACAAAGTTGACGAGTTTGAGAGTGTCACTCCCGAAAGGGACGTACTGGTTGAAACTGTAGTAGTTCGTCACCGCAAGGGCCACCAGGTACGCTGCGATGGGATACCGGTGCTTCCAGTGGTAAACGATATTCGCCCCTGAGTGAACAGCCGAAACGAGGATACCGTTGCTTGCTGTTTTGTATGCCGATGGCGTGCTGATATAAATATCAATGGAATCGGCTTTGTCGGTCAGCCCGTTTTTGCAAGGCCACCAGTCGCTTGCGCCGTAGGGCTGCGAAAGGGTCCAGATCACAGGAGCCTCTTTGTGAGTGGACTGCACGAAAGAACCGAAACCCGTTGAAGGCGGAACCCCATGATAAAAAACCCTCACCGAATCAGCGATGCCCTGTGGCAGGGGATTTGCAAACCTGGCGACCAGGATATCAGCGGAATGTATCCATGAACCAAGGATGTTATTATGGTATTTCACCGAATCGACAACCAGGGCCTGGCTCATGTCAAGCAAAAGCGAATCAAAACCTGCTGTAAGAGGCTTGAACGTGACATTAACACTTCCTGATATTTCTCTCACTGCCGGGTTTATGTTCCAGTCGCAATTATAGTATGTCACCTTGTATTCGGATGAGTTTGCTCTGGCGCCATGGCCCGATTTCCTTGCATAGATATCCCTTTCACCTTTCGCGATGGTGTTCAGCATATCCGGGTCAAACGTCACCTGGGCGCTAAGAAAACCGGAAAATAAAAGGAAAATAAATAATGCGGTTGTTCTCAATGCATCACAATTACCCGTTCAGTCGAATTGCTGGTCCTGAAAAAGTAAAGCCCGTTAGCCCAGTTGCTCACATCAACTTTGGCACTCCCGTTAACCGTAAGATCCCGAACTTTATCCCCCATGGTATTGTACACCGATATCTTCTGTGCAAGAGGAGAATTGACAGTGATATTCAGGACTGAAGTAACGGGATTTGGAGAACATTGAAGTGAAACTGAAGTTGAAGCAGGTTCTTCAACGCCCAGAACGCAGGTAGGACAGGTAAGCCATCCGCCGTTGCGCAGTTTATATTTAAAGGCTTTGAGAAAGGCGTTTTTCTTGTTGGTTTCGTCATAAACCACATCGAAACCATTCCCGCTGATGTTGATCACCGAATCATTAACAACTCCCACCTGGTCCAGGAATATCGGAACATACGATTTTGCTGTGAGGTTCCATAAACTCGTTGCATCCATCTTAAGCCATACCTGGCTGGATGTGTTTGCAGCGTTGATGCTTCCCGTCAAAACAGTAGTGTCCGTGAGATAAACTGTAAATGTACTGGTATTGTCGCAAACAAAGTTTCCTGTAAGGTCTTCCCTGCTTGCAATAAAATTGGTTTGACCTGAATTGACAGAGTTCACTATATTGCCTGAACTCGCTGTCACCGTGGCCCTTCCACCCAGGTTGATGGTCGAAGATGCCCCTGTTGTATTAAATGCATCCCCTCCGCCGGCGGTAAGTGAACCCCCGTTCATAGTGAATACCCCCACGGCTGAACCTCCCACGGTATTATGTATCATCAGCCCGTTGATTTCCCCTGTAAGATTCGTGTTGGTGAGGCTGATGCTTCCGTCAACATCGATAACGGCCCCGTTATCGCCCGCCGAAGTCACCGTTGCGTCGGAAACCGTTATGACGCCTGTTGAATAGATCCCTGCCGAATGGCTTCCCGATGCAGTGGAAGCAGCAATGATGGCACCTCCGCTGACAGTGACCGTGCCTCCCCCGAAATCGGTTGCAAGAGCCGATGAGCTTGGGCCGTTGGTTGTAACGTTGACATTGGTGAGTAATACAGTGCCTCCATAGGTCACATCAACCCCATGCGCAAGGTTATTTCCAGTAGTGATAGCCCCGTTGGTCATTTCTATCTTCGATGCGGCGTCGGTGGCAAACAGTCCGTTGGCCCCGGTACCAGAGGTATTCACAGTATCGCTTGTAAACCTGATCCAGCTGCCGAGCTTTGCAAGCACGCCTGCATTCAGTCCGTATTTGCTGCTGTTGTCGGTACTTGATGAATTGCCGCTGGTCTTTACAGTCGAATGTCCCAGGGTGAAAATGCCGAGGTTAGTCACCATCACTCCCGAGGTATCCTGTATTGACGAGGAGTAGGCCTGCCCGCTTTTCGAAACGGTGCCCCCGCTCTGGTAATAATATGTTTGAGTATAGCCCGTAAAAGCAAGAGCTGTCATGCATAATAAAAGAAAGACTGATTTTTTCATAATAAAATTGGTTAAATCTAATACATGATAAAATTACGCTGAAAATCGATAAGCAGGGCTAAAATCCTGTAAAAACATTATTAGCTGTTTCCATAAGATCTCTTTTTATCTTTATGGACTTCGTGCGTTTTTTAATAATCCATCCTGTATCTATCCTGTATCTATCCTGTAAGACTATATTTCGTATCTTTGGACAACCTTTTGCAAACCTTCCATGTCATCTATATAAAACATCGACCATGGCATTTTCAAAAACCAATATGCTGACCAATACCTACAGGGGCAAGGTCGGCGACCAGTTTGTGTTAAAAAATTACTCAGGTAAATCGGTCATGTCGAAGATCCCGGTCTTCACCAAACCCTGGTCCGAAAAACAGAACGAACACAGACTCAGGTTCAGTCAGGCCTGCAAAAAAGCCAAAGCCCTTGCCTCCCGGCCCGAAATCAGAGAATTATACACTGAAAAGCTCCGACCCGACCAGTCAGTTTACAACCTGGTGCTCAGGGAAGTGATGAATGGGGTGTTCGCATAAAATCAAAACCGCTTGCAAAATCCGGTTAGTGGTTTTTTTTATGATTGTGGATGACATCCGGGTGGTGCCTGACCGCATTTAAATACAATATTTAGTAAAACTAAAACATTCCGGCCGCCAGTTCGACCGCCGACTTCCTTTTTAGCTCTATATTCCTATCCCCTTGTATTCCTGATGAATATACATTATTGTCTTTTGATACGGGGCTTGATAATGCTATGTTTAGGGGGGAAATCCCCCCTATGTACAGGGAAAAAAATCATCTTGCAAAATCTATTTTTTACCCAGTCCTTTATAGTGCAAACTAACATGCAGTATTTATATCACGAAATAATTACAGGACCGGAATTTTTGAACAAGATATTCTCATCAAAAATTCTGGAAATGTTAAAAATTGGTCCTTAATATTTGATTTTAACTACCATGAAGCTAATTCAAATCCAAATAGATTCATAAAACAAATTTTATGAGAAAGTATCTCTTGTTGACGTTTTTTATTTGCATAAATTGTATTTATGCTCAATCTCAATGCCCGGAATGGCTGGCTCGAAATTATTATCCACAATCAGTACCAGACCAATCAATCTTCAACTTGAATTCTACCGGATGGATAATCAATTCAGAAACTTCAGATGAGTTCAATGGAACCAGTCTTGATCCTTTTAAATGGTCTGCTTTGAACAATAATTGCCACGGATCACTCGAGTTGTCATATTATCGACCTTATAATGTGTCGGTGAATAATGGCAGATTAATATTAAGCTATCAATATGAACCAGTAAGTGAACCTTGCGGTACTTATTCTCAACATTATGAGGTAGATTATGTGAGGTCATATAAACTCCAGCATGGAATTAATGGATTATATTGGCCTGGGGCCATTGGAATTTCTGACCCGAATATTTCAAAAGTTCATAGAGATATTCAGTTAGGTGGTGATAATAATCATCTTGGATATTTCCCTTCTTCAACAAAATTAAATTTCCGGGCAAACAATTCAATTACTTTGGATAAAAGCGTTGAGATTCCATCCGGTGACGGCATCACGTTCAGGATTGTTCAGACAGATCCAGATTGTTATATTTCAAACAACACGTTTAGTAATGAATAATACAAGGAGGTCAATATGAAAACAAGAAAATTTTTAACGTTTGGTTTACTTTTCTTATTAACTACAGCACAGTGTCAGATTAAAATCTTTAATGACAACTGGATTTCAATAGGTTCATTACAAAAAGGAGGCTTTGGCATACAATTAGGTAATGGTCAAGTAACTTATTTTAATCCAAGTGTTTATGGTGCATATACCTGGATGAATATGTCAAATAGTACCGATCCTTTAGCAAAGAATTGGATTGTGAATTATAATAATTCACACAATTTTTTCGTCTATGGTAATGGTTAGGTTTTTTGCATGGGACAAAGTATTGGATCAGATTCTTCTTTTAAAACCAATATTTGTGAAATTGAAAGTCCACTTGAAAAGGTGCTTAAGTTGAGGGGTATATTATACAATGCCGTCAAACCTGTTAAAGGCTCGGATAGCCTGAGAATATTGGACAAAAAAGGTGTTTGGCATACGGTCGCTACAGGTCAGGCTCCTTATCTCGATAGCACACAATTTAAAACAGGGGTGCTCCATAGGTTATTGGAAGAACAGAAAATGAAACATCTCGGCGTAATTGCTCAGGAAATGGAGAAGGTAGTTCCAGAGGCTGTCCGGATGATGCCTGATGGCAAGTTGTCGGTTGAATATTACGGCTTAATTGGTTTACTAATTGAAGCAATAAAAGAGCAACAACGACTAATCGAAAGCTGCCTAGCAAATTCGGAAAAACCTCTGAATAGCAAAGCGGATTTGGAAGAAAATGGTTCCATCTTGTTCCAAAATATCCCTAATCCATTCAGTAAAAATACAATCATACAATACAGGATTTCTTCAGAGGCTAAAACAGCCTCAATTTTAATATTTGATATGCAGGGCTTGCTTCTAAAAACATATGATGGTTTGACCCAAAAAGGAGAAATCCAAATAAATGGTTATGATCTCAAACCAGGGATGTACCTTTATAGTTTAATTGTAGATGGTTCAGAGGCTGGTACCAAACGTATGATTTTAACCCGCTAATCATGAAAGCAATATTTATATCGTTGTTTTTACTGGGCTTTTTTTCAGGATATTCCCAGTTTCTCTGCGGAAGTAGCACTGTGACCGATATTGACGGAAATGTGTATCACACCGTTCAGATAGGAACTCAATGCTGGATGAAGGAGAACATGAATACTCTTCATTATTCCAATGGAACTGTAGTGTCAGTGCCGGAGGATCAGGTGACCGGTGTAAAAAATGTCATTAACAGGCCAGGCGATTTTCGTATCAACGTATTCTTACCGGGCAATGCCTATGACGTGAATATTTCCTTATTTGACATGACGGGAAGAGTGAAATACGGGAAAAGAATATTTTGCGAGAATGGGAGTAATTCCCTGGAATGCACCATCGGTCCTTCTGGTGTATATTTGTTGGTAATATCAATTGGGAATATAAATGAGAGTTTTAAAGTTACTGGCACCGATTCTAAGGAAATGGAGGTCAAACTTATACCTTTCACTCCGAATCTGAAATCCATTACCGATACAATTCGCCTGAATAGTGATTCACGTTATGCATTTGATTATGATAATGATCCCTCCAATGGTGCAATATATGGAAAACTATACACCGCTCTTTCAGCTTTAAATACCAAAGTTTACAACGGGGTCATCCAGGGGGTTTGTCCCAATGGATGGCATATTCCAGGCGACCAGGAATGGCAAACAATGGAACTATTTGCAGGCATGAGCACAGAAGAGGCGAATAAAATGATGGAGTATAGGGGGACCATCGCCTATAAATTTAAAACCATGGGTACCGATTTCTGGGTCACAGCAAAAGGAACTGATGAGTTTGGATTTTCCGCGAAAGGAAGCGGGAAATACAGTATTCCACCTTTCTGCTTTAATGGTCTTAAGCTAAACGGAACCTGGTGGACTTATGGGTTTGACAATCTCATGGATCGTCAATTGACGGATTATCAGGCGGGGGTATGGAGGGGAATAACTACTCCTGACTGGGCTGTGTCAGTTAGATGTATTAAGGATTGATGGGGTCAAAAAGCAGGATGCAAGGAGGGTTCACCTAAGCGCAAAGAATCTATGAGTTTATGAGTAGCGGACTAGGAGAATCTGAGGGACTGTACGCTGACAGTGCCTAACCATAATTAATCCAACTTTCGCATAAAATCAAAGCCGCCTTTCCTGAGGTTGATGCCGTATTCGAGGTAAGCTTTCAGGCAGGCCAGGAAATTTGCCCAGCCCTCGGTGTTGCCCATCAGCCATTTGATCCCCGCCTCATCGTTGTCGCGGCTCTTTTCGGTGACCGTCACCAGGGTTGAATTGTTCTCCCTGGTCTCCAGATTCATTTCGACCGTAAGTTCCAGTTCATCCGACATCCAGAAGAAAGAAATATACTGGTTCTTTTCGATCTTGCCGGCCCTGACCGGGACGTCCATATCGAATTCAGGAAACCTCCAGGTCACGTTTTTGCCTTCTTCCAACGGCCCGCTGCCGTATGAAATGAAGTAGTTCGACATTTTCACCGGGTCAACGATAGCATCGAAAACTTCGTTCACCGGTTTCCTGATCTGTATCGCAGCTTTTATTTCAAGTTTCTGATTTTTCATATTGTTTGTGGATTACGTAAAGGATTAAAACGACAAAATTACTTCGGTAGCATATGCATGCTGTAACTTTGAACGGCAATGGTGTCGCCCGGTCGCAATGCAGCAGCTGAGCCTTCAAAAAATTCGTTCGGCAAAGTACCTGCCTGGTAACCCTGGTAAGAACTTACCTTGTATCCCAGTCCTGGGGTTGTAAGTTCCTGATAATTGCCATAAGCTACCCATACCGCTTTCCTGGCCCAGTATAACAGGTTCGTTCCTGCAGGCACAAGCACAATAGGTGATTTATATTTAAGAAGAGTATCGCAAAGCCGTGCCAGGTGGTTCGCGGGATCAAACTGAAAATAGGTCGGTGAATACAGCAGGAATAATCCGTTGTTCAGGGTATATGAGAATTTGTCAGTGTGTGCCGAAACCACAACGGAATCTGCAGATACAAAGCTGAGATAATCCGAAATATTTACTGAAGAAAGATTAAAGTAAGGCAAACCTTTCACATATCGGTTGATCACGGCAGTATCGTTGATCTCACCATTGCCGGTGAACATCCTGATAG
>JBAXBP010000015.1:0-35068 GCA_037141915.1 Bacteroidota bacterium
GTGTCGACAAGGCATGCTGTGGTATCTTCTATCGCGGAAGCAGAATAATAATGCTTATTATCAATGTATACCCCCGGGCCGAAAATATAATCCACGGGCTTTACCAGTGCAAGGATAAGGTTCTTTCCGTATCCTTCAATGTATATTTTGGATAAACCTGAAGTTATGCAAACAAAATGTGAAGACGGGGTCCCCTGCTTGAACATGATCTCTCCTGCCTTGTAAGCCACATGGAACCTCCCGGTGTTGATTTCACCGAGCTCATCAGTGCCCAGGCTTTTAAAAATGGAAGATTTGCAGCTGCAATCTGCACAATTGGTAAAAATCGGAGGTTTGCCGTTCATTCTTTCTCTTTCTCAACAAACTGATCCCGGCTTTTGTGAAAACAGATGGATATAATTTAAAAACCAGTCAGTTTATTTAAAATCAATACGATAAACTACATTGATCTCACAAAATTAGAAAAAGAATTGACAAAAAACAAAAAAACAGTAACTTTTTATCAATTGCAGGGTTGAGAAAAATCAATACCCTTGTTTAGCTGCCCCCGAAAAGGCAGGTGGCGATCTGAACTGCATTTGTTGCCGCACCCTTACGCAGGTTGTCGGCAACAACCCATAAATTGAGAGATTTCGGCTGGCTTTGATCCCGCCTGATCCTGCCCACAAACACCTCATTCCTGCCTTTGGAGTAAAGAGGCATAGGGTAAAGATTTTCTGAAGGATTATCCTGGATAACAATACCCGGAGTGCTGGCAAGAAGGCTGAGAACGTCTTCAATGTTGAAATCATTCTCAAATTCTATATTGACTGATTCGGAATGGCCGCCGGTCACGGGAACCCTTACGACAGTTGCGGTGACCTGTATGGACTGATCATTAAGGATCTTGCGTGTTTCATTCACCAGTTTCTCTTCTTCGGTGGTGTAACCGTTCGGAAGGAAGGTCCCGCCATGAGGAAAAAGGTTCATATCAATGCGATGGGGATAGGCCATATCGCCTTTAATTCCCATTCTCTCATTTTCGAGCTGGCGAACAGCACGGATCCCGGTTCCTGTTACCGACTGGTATGTTGAAACCACAATCCTTCGGATCCTGTATTTCTGATGAAGCGGGGCAAGGACCAGGACCAACTGTATTGTGGAACAGTTCGGGTTTGCGATGATCTTGTGCGTACTGTCGAGCATGCCGGCATTTATTTCAGGGACAACCAGGGGGATATCATTATCCATTCTCCAGGCCGAAGAATTATCTATCACCGTGATGCCTGCCCCTGCATATTTTGGGGCCCATTCTTTTGATGTTCCCGCACCGGCACTGAAAATGGCTGCATGGGGTTTAAGTGCAATCACATCAGTATGATCCAGAACCTTATATGTTTTCCCCTTAAATTCAATCGGCGAGCCAATGGATTTTTGGGATGCAACAGGGTAAAACGCTTCAAGAGGGATATCACCTTCCTCCAGAACCCTGATTATTTCCCTTCCGACAAGTCCGGTTGCACCAACAACAGCAAGTCTCATAAATGATTTTTTTGCAAAGATAACGCAACAATTCATGCATTAATATATCACTTTTCCGATCCGGGCGGATAAATACCATAGTTATTGATACTGTTCACAATATGATTGCTCCATGAAAAAGATATTGATCAATTTAATTATTCTTCTTCCGCTGGCCCTGTATTCCCAGGTCAGGGATGATTTTTCTGACGGAAATTTTACCACAAATCCTGAGTGGACAGGGGATACTTCTGTTTTTACCGTAAATACCCAGAAACAGCTTCAGCTGAATTCTTCAGGATCCGACACTTCCTGCCTGGTCACTCAAGGTTTTAACCTTCCGGCCAGGGAATGGTCATTCTGGATCAAACTGTCGTTCAATACTTCGCTGAACAACTATGCCCGGATATATCTCGGTTCTGATTCCCGGGACCTGAAGGGGAATGTAAATGCAGTCTATCTCCAGGCGGGGGGATCGGGCGATAGTTTGACCTTATTCAGGCAGAACGGAAATATTCATTTACCGATTTTCAAATTTCCTTTTCTGAGGACGAACAAGCCGGTAAATATTTTCAGGATCAGGATTTGCAGGGACTCAGCGGGCAACTGGGATCTTTATGCCGACAGCACAGGCCGAACCAGGTACTTCAGGTACGGCTGCTTCATTGATAAGGGACGAGTCCCCTGGGAATGGTTTGGGGTTTATTGCAGGTATACTTCGAGCAATTCGGGTAAATTCTGGTTTGATGATGTTTATGCCGGCGAGACACTTCATGATACCGTCCCACCCTGTTTGATTTCAGCCGGTTTTTCCGACAGTTTGACCATACGAATTAAATTCAGTGAAAGCATCGATTCGGCACGTCTTGTCATAGATTCAAATTTTGCGCTAAAATATAAACATGTAAAATTGCTAGAACCATATATATCAAGGGAAGATCAATCAATATTATTTATACAAATAAATACATCTGAAAACAAACTATTTTGTGACAGTCTTAAGATTAAAAACATTTCAGATTATTCAGGTAATTTCTTAGCCGATACTTGTGTTTTTATTTGTTATTATATTCCAGCTCCATGTCTGCCTGGTGATGTATTAATAAATGAAGTTTTGTTTCATCCGGATGCGGCAGGGGCCAGGTTCATCGAAGTTATAAATCATTCGGATAAAGCGATAGATTTAAACACCTTATCGGCGGGTACGGCAGGTGTTTCTTTGGAGGACAGGCAGTTTGAAATACTTTCACAAACGGAGAGAATGCTGATGCCTGGCGGATTTTATGTCATCACGGCAGATTCGGAAAAGCTTTGTTCCAGGTACCATGTTCCATTTCCCGGCAGGATATCAGTTCCCGCTCATTTTCCGTCCATGAATCCGGATTCGGGATCAATTGTTTTGATAACCAACGGGGACTCTGCAATCATTGATGAAATGAAGTTTAGCGGTCATATGCACCTGAAATTCCTTGAAAATACCGAAGGCGTGTCGCTTGAACGAATGAGCGCGCAAATGCCGTCCGGTCTCAGGGCAAACTGGCAATCGGCTTCAGGAACCTCAGGATTTGCAAGCCCCGGCTATGAAAACTCGCATTTCGCTGCAGATCCCGGTAATGGAATTGATATTCAATTGAGTAGTCCGGTCATTTCACCGGATAATGACGGGAAAGATGATTTTATATATATAACTCTGAATGGAGTGGAAGAAGGAACCCTGATCACGCTCAGGGTCTTTAATATCAAGGGGAGCCTTGTAAGGACAATATGCAGTTCTTCAACAGCATCAGAAAATTCAATGTTTATATGGGATGGCACCGGAGACAACAATCTCAGGGTTCCAATGGGATATTATATTCTTTTATCGGAGAGCATAAGTATATCGGGACGTCATTCCAGGGTGAGGAAAGCAATTGCTGTTGCGGAAAAATTATAAAGGACTATATCCTGGCATAAGCGATGGTAGCCACCGAAATGTTTACCCCGGGGACAACCGACAGGGCTGAGATGCAGGATTCAAGCGTTGCCCCGGTGGTTATCACATCATCAACCAGCAGGATTGTTTTTCCTTTAAGAACCGCCTGATTTTGCACAAAGAATACATCCTGAACATTATTCCATCGCAAAAAGCGTGATTTATGGGTCTGTGTCCCGGTTTCGTTTTTCCGGGAAAGGCATTCGTTTGAACAGGGAATATCCATTGAAGCCGAAAGTCCAAGGGCAAACTGTTCGCTCTGGTTATAGCCTCTTTTCCTGAATTTTTTCCTGTGGAGAGGGACGGGCACAATGATTTCCGATTGTGACCATGGAGGGGAGGATCTCAGAATTTTTCCGAATTCCTCACCAAGAAATATCCCGACATCTTTACGCCCTTTATATTTCAGGGCATGTATCATGTTCTGGACCTTGCTTCCTTTATTGAAAAGCAGGAATGAAGTTGCGGAAAGAATTCTGGTCCGCCCCCAGAAGATCCTGCTCACAGGATTATCTATATCAAGATGGAAACGTGTGCGAGGCAGGTGATAAAAACATGAATCGCAGAGGATTTTTTCATGTTTCCACAAAGAATTCCCGCAGCCGCTGCAAATCCGAGGAAAGATAAGACCCAAAAAATCATCAGCCCACATGCACCTTAATCCGCCTAAATCAAAAAAGTGATAGGGAAAAGTTTATCAACACATGAACGAATTCGAAAAAAATACTGTAGGTTTGATAAGGTTTTCTGATCAAAAATTCAGTCATGGAAGGCATACAGCAGGAAAAGCTTCTGGAAATAAAAGACCTGAAAGTAAGGTTTCGACAGGGGAAAGATTCGACTCTTGCTGTTGACGGCATTTCTTTTGACATGGTTCCTGCCGAAACACTTGCCATTGTTGGCGAGTCAGGATCGGGTAAATCCGTAACCGCGCTTTCGGTCATGAAACTTATCCCTGACCCGCCGGCGGAGGTTGAAGCCGGGCTGATGAGGTTCGTTGCCCCTGGTAAAAGGGCAATCGACATCATGACTGCAACTGAAAATGAAATGACAGGGATCAGGGGCAAGTACATGGCGATGGTATTCCAGGAACCCATGACTTCATTGAATCCTGTATTTACATGCGGCGACCAGGTTTGCGAAGGGATACGTTCCCATTTCGATATCAGTAAGACCAAAGCCGTTATGGCCACCCTTGAATTATTCAGGGAGGTGAGGCTTCCCCAGCCTGACAGGATCTATAAGGCATATCCGCACCAGTTGTCGGGTGGCCAGAAGCAGAGGATCATGATAGCCATGGCAATTTCATGCAATCCTTCCCTGCTTATTGCGGATGAGCCCACGACGGCGCTTGATGTAACTGTACAAAAGAAGATCCTGCAGCTGCTTAAAAAAATACAGAAAAGCAGGAAAATGGGTATTTTGTTCATCACCCATGATCTGGGCCTGATCTCGGGTTTTGCCGACAGGGTGATCGTGATGTACAAAGGAAAAATTGCAGAGCAGGGCAGTGTTACGGATATTTTTAACAATCCCCGGCATCCGTATACCAAGGGATTACTTGCCTGCAGGCCGCCGCTGAATGCAAGGCTGAAGAGGCTGCCGATGGTAGCCGATTTCATCGAAGGCAGGGGAATGAGCGAAGCTGAAATACTCAGCCCTGGAGAACGGGATGAAAGACTTACCGGCATGTACAAGCTTGAACCGGTTCTCAAAGTAAGGGAGCTTGTGAAACAATTTGCCGGAACAAAGGCAGTGAACGACATCAATTTTGATGTTTTTCCGGGCGAAACTCTTGGCATTGTCGGTGAATCGGGCAGCGGAAAAACAACCCTGGCAAGAACGGTTCTTGAACTCATCCCTCCTGATTCGGGGAAGATCTTCTTCAAAAGCCATGAGATTACGAGGATCTCAAGGGAAGAGATGAAATCGCTCAGGAAACATCTCCAGATCATTTTCCAGGATCCATACTCCTCGCTGAATCCCAGGCTCACCGCAGGTGCAGCCATCCTTGAGCCGATGAAAGTCCACCGCCTCCATGGCAATGACAGGGAAAGGAAGGGCAAAGTACTCGGGTTACTGGAGAAAGTCGGTCTTAAAACCGAACATTACAACCGCTATCCACATGAATTCTCAGGAGGCCAGAGGCAGCGTATCTGCATTGCCAGGGCCCTGGCGGTGGAACCCCAGCTTCTCATTTGTGATGAATCCGTTTCAGCGCTTGACGTATCCGTTCAGGCCCAGGTACTGAACCTGCTCAATGACTTGAAAAAGGACTTCGGGCTGACTTACATCTTCATTTCCCATGACCTTTCTGTCGTCAGGTACATGGCCGACAGGATTATAGTGATGAAAGACGGCAGGATCATGGAGACAGGAGATGCCGACAGGATATTCACTCATCCCCAGACCGCATATACTGGTTCTTTGATAGAGGCTATCCCGCATCCCGATTTTCTTAAGATTTAAACATGGCATTATGGGAAAAAAATCATCCGTACAAAACTCAAATGAGAGTGGCAATTTAGTCAGGCAGGTGCTGGAGGTATTTCAGCAAAATCCTTTCAGCAGCTTCAATTACAAGCAGGTCTCGGCACGGCTTGGAATGAATGAACGTGCAGGCCGCGACATGGTAAGGCTGGTTGTTGAACGCCTTTTCATGGCGAAAGATCTTGTTCAGTCAAAACGGGGGAAGTACCAGATCAACACCCAAAGCGAAAAGTTCCAGAAGGAGAACAGCAGGGAAGTCAGCGGAAGGGTTGATATGAAGCAAACCGGGAAAGCCTATATAATTACTGAAGATGGCTCCGGGGATGTAT
The DNA here is from genome assembly GCA_037141915.1 of Bacteroidota bacterium. Lineage (GTDB taxonomy): Bacteria > Bacteroidota > Bacteroidia > Bacteroidales > FEN-979 > CAIRDP01. The sequence continues at coordinate 6,292 of JBAXBP010000015.1, forward strand.
TCATTGCAGCTGAGAACACTCATCATGCCCTGCATGGCGATACTGTCAGGGTGAGCCTTTTCCCGATAAGGAAGGGTCATAAAAGGGAGGGGCAGATCGTAGAGATCATTAAACGGCGTAAGCTGCAGTTTGTCGGCATCATAGAAGTGAGCAAGAATTTTGCATTCCTGATCCCTGATAATCCTTCTGTTCCTGTTGAGCTCCTGATCCAAAAGCCTGATCTTAACGGAGCCCGGAATGGGGAAAAGGTTATTGCCGTGATCACCGAATGGCCTGATCATGCGAAGAATCCGTTCGGAAAAGTCATACAGGTGCTGGGTAAACCGGGTGACAACCAGGTGGAAATGAAAGCCATCCTGGCAGAATATGATTTCCCCCTGTCATTTTCCAAAACAGCTGTGGCCGAAGCTGAAAAGATCCCTGACGGAATACCCGTGGAAGAAATCGGCAAAAGAAGGGATTTCAGAAATATTTTCACTATCACCATCGACCCTGAAGATGCCAAGGATTTCGACGATGCAGTCTCCCTGAAAAAACTGCCAGGCAATCACTGGGAAGTGGGTGTGCATATTGCAGACGTGTCGTATTATGTAAGGAAGGGATCGGAGATCGACAAGGAAGCCTTTGAAAGGGGTACTTCGATATACATGGTGCACAGGACCATCCCCATGCTTCCCGAAAGGCTTTCGAACCAGCTTTGTTCACTTCAGCCGGATAAGGACAGGCTTTGCTTCTCGGCTGTATTTGAATTTGATGAGAATGGAAAGGTTGTAAAAGACTGGTTCGGCAAAACTATCATCCACAGTTGCAGAAGATTTTCCTATGAAGAAGTGCAGGCCGTCATTGAAGCAGGAAAGGGTGAATATGCAGAAGAAATAGGCGTTCTGAACGGGATTGCATTAAAATTGAGGGAAGAACGGTTTAAAAAGGGAGCGTTTAATTTCGAGACCCAGGAAGTAAGGTTCCGTCTGGATGAAAATGGCCGCCCGCTGAGTATCTACATCAGGGAGATGAAGGATGCAAATAAGCTTATCGAGGATTTCATGCTACTGGCTAATCGGAAAGTTGCCGAATGGGTGGGAAAGCAGAAACCGGATGTTCAGCCGAAAACCTTTGTTTACAGGGTTCACGACAAACCAAATCCTGAGAAGCTGGAAATTTTCACCCAGCTGGTCGAGAGACTGGGGTTTTCAATCAAGCTGTCCACACAAAAATCAATGGCACATTCCTTTAACCAGCTTTTCCATGATATCAAGGGAACGGGAGCGGAGAACATGGTTGAAAGCGTTGCCATCAGGACTATGGCCAAAGCGTTCTATACCACCAAAAACATTGGGCATTATGGCCTGGCATTCGGGTATTACACGCATTTCACTTCACCTATACGGAGATACCCTGACCTGATCGTTCACCGTCTGTTCCAGGATTACCTTCTCGGTATGCCATCGGTTCCGGCTGCGGAATACGAAATGCAGTGCGAGCATGCCTCGGATATGGAAAAACGTGCAGCCGACGCCGAAAGGGCCTCGGTGAAATACAAGCAGGCAGAGTACATGCTTGATAAAATCGGACAGGAGTTTGATGCACAGATATCCGGTGTAAGCAAGTGGGGGCTGTTTGCAGAGATCATTGGCACAAAATGCGAAGGGATGATTAAACTGAGGGATCTCGATGACGATTATTATTACCTTGATGAGGAAAATTTCAGGGTGATAGGGCAGAGGCATGGAAATGTATATAAACTTGGCGATAAAGTGAAGATCAGGGTGCAGAAGATAGACCTCTCTAAAAAGCAAATGGACTATATGCTTCTATAAAATGGACCTCGTTACTCCAAAAGATCTTGTTAATGCCAGCAATGCACTCCGGGTTTTCGGAGGAGAAAGGCTGGCCGGGGTCATTTTCAGGCTGCTCAGGCTTGACTTAATCAATAAGACATACAACAACAATTTTCATCTTTCGCCGGAGGAATTTCTTGATAAGGTGCTTGAGGAAATCAAGGTTACCTATTCGGTTTCGGGGCAGGATATGGAAAACATCCCTGCCGATGGAAGCTTTATCACTATCTCGAATCATGCATACGGAGGAATTGACGGGCTGATACTGATTTCACTGATCAGAAAGCAACGGCCGGATTACAAGGTGCTGGTGAATTTTTTACTGACCAGGATCATTCCCCTGCAGAAATGGTTCGTAGGTGTGAACCCCTTTGAAGCGAATAAGGATGTGAAATCAAGTTTCGGAGGGTTGAAAGATGCCATCGTCCGTCTTGGGAACAATCACCCGATGGGATTTTTCCCTGCAGGAGAGGTCAGCAGTTATAAGCTCCGGCAGAATTCAATAACCGACAGGGAGTGGCAGCATTCCATGCTTAAGTTTATAAAAAAAGCCAGGATCCCTATAGTTCCTGTTTATTTTGCAGGTCATAATAGTATACTGTTCAACTTTCTAGGGTTTGTTCACCCGGTTTTGCGCACCATCAAGCTTCCATCAGAATTATACAATAAAAAAAGAAAGGAGATACAGGTCAGGATAGGATCTCCTGTCCAGGTCAGGGACCAGGATGAGTTTCATGACATTGAAGAATTCGGCAGGTTCCTCCGTATGAAAACCTATACTTTGGGGCTTGACGGGAAACCCGGGAAAGTCGGGGATAAGATCCATACGCATTCACAGGAACCCGTGGTTGAGCCGGTGCCAGGATCACAGGTGGCGGAGGAGATAAGGCAGATAAAGAACGAATTCCTGCTTTTCAGGGTCAAGGACAGCTTTGTTTTTTGCGCACCCTCGGCAAGGATCCCGAACATAATGAAAGAGATTGGCCGGAGAAGGGAAATTACATACAGGGAAGTTGGAGAAGGGACAAATAAAAGCTTTGATATTGACCGTTATGATCCTTGTTTTGAACAGCTTTTCATCTGGGATGATAGCGAAAAGCAGCTGGTTGGAGGGTATAGGGTTGGAAAGGGACAGGAGATTCTTGCAAAATCCGGGATGAAGGGGTTTTACATTACAAGCCTTTTTAAAATAAACAGGAAATTCATGCCCATTCTCAATGTTTCAATTGAACTGGGCCGTTCCTTCATCATCAAAGAGTACCAGAAGAAGCCCCTGTCGCTTTTCCTGCTCTGGAAGGGAATCCTATACCTGCTCTTGAAAAATCCCAACTACAGGTACCTGCTCGGACCGGTAAGTATCAGTAACGAATTCAAACCCATCTCAAAAAGCCTGTGCGTGGAATTTCTGAAGGCCAATCATTTTAATTCGGAACTGGCCGGATATATAAAGGCAAAAAATCCATACAGGGCCAAATCTCCGAAGATCATCGAAAAAGAACTGTTCCTTAAGCATACAGGCAACGATACAGGAAAAATGGATGATTTCATCAGGGACTTCGACCCCCTTTACAAAACCCCGATACTCCTGAAAAAATACCTGAGCGTGAATGCGGAAATCCTGGGTTTTAACGTCGACCCCTTGTTTAATAACTGCCTGGATGCACTGACGATCCTTGACCTGTTTGAGGTCCCGTTTGCTACGATTGAGGGATTGGCGAAGGAATTCCAGGACCAGTCCCTGCTCGAAAGATTCAGAAAATAGCTCAGGCCAGTTTGTTTTTCTCGATCAGGTCAAAGAAATTCTTGCGGTAAGTTTCACTCACAGGGATGTATTTATCGAGGATCTTGATGCGGTTCCTTTCGATGGATTCGATTTTATCAAGAGCGACGAAAAATGATTTATGAACCCTGCAGAACAGCGGCTCATGCAAAACCTCCTCAAGCTTTTTCGAATTCATGAGAGTCATGATCCGCCTTGTTTTGGTCACAATTCTCCAGTAATCCCCCATGCCTTCCACATAAAGTACATCGGGGCATTCTATCCTTTCCATCCTGGTCTCGGTCTTCACGAAGAAATACGTGGAGACGTTGTTTTTCGGGTCAGGGGCAGTAGTTTTCTCTCGAATACTGCTTTCCATCTGCATGCGTTCGTAAACTTTATTGACCCCTTTGAGGAATCTCGCAAAAGATATAGGTTTCAGCATATAATCGATAACGTCAAGGTCGAAACCCTGGATGGCATAATTTTCATAGGCCGTTGTGAAGATCACGAAAGGAGGGTGCTGAAGTGAATTAAGCAGTTGTATGCCTGAAAGTTCTTCCATCTGTATGTCCAGAAAGATCAGTTCGACCTTTCCTGTGCGTATGAATTCAATTGAATCCACGGCATTGTCGAAAGTTTTCAGGAGGTTCAGAAACGAAACTTTCGAGCAATAATCCCTGATGATATCAAGAGCCAGGGGCTCGTCATCTATCGCAATACAATCTATCTGCATCAGTTCCTTATCGTTAATTTGACAATAAACACATCTTCAGCGGTGTTGATATTAAGGCTGTATCTCTGAGGATAAAGAAGTTCAAGCCTGCGGCGTATATTGATAAGCCCTATTCCCCCTTGTTTGTCATTGGGTGCATGCTGGTTTTTGCGGATGTAATTTTTAACACCGAAAACAATTTCCCCGGATTCAACGTTTATGGTCACCATGATCCCCGGGGCAGGAACGGAGCGGCTTGCGTGTTTGAATGCATTTTCAACAAACGGAATCAGGATCATGGGGGCAATGGTCTTTCCTTCTGAAGCCCCGTTGATAGTAAGGGAAACGAAATCCTTATTTCTCAGTCTCAGCTTCTCAAGTTCTATGAAGCTTTTCAGGTATTCTATTTCTTTATCAAGGAGAACTTTGTCGGTAGTGGCATCATACAGCATATACCTCATGATGGAAGATAGTTTCATCACTGCTTCAGGCGCATCATCAGATTTCTGGTAGACGAGAGAGTATATATTATTCAGGGTATTGAAAAAGAAATGGGGATTTACCTGTGAACGCAGCAGGGCAAGTTCACTGATCTGTTTCTGGTTAGTGAAGTCGGCCTGGAGTTTCTGGTTCTCATACCAGTTGATAGCAAGGCGGATCAGGAGACTGTAAATAAAGAAAATGAGGATAAGGCGGATGTCGTTAAACACCCATTCCCTGTCGAGGTTCATTTTTGACATATCATAATGAACCAGGTACTTCCAGAAAGGGTATTCCATGCCTATCCTTGCTGCCAGGACGCCCCCTGCAAGGGCGAACCCGGTGAGGATGCTCAGGAGTTTGTTTTTAAGACCGAAAAGGAAGCTGAAGGAAAAAAAGAAAACATAGAAAGAAACCATCCCTGTCAGCATATGAATTATAAGGTCAGGAACGAGAAAAGGCATTTCTTTACTACTGGTAAAATATGGGAAAATTGCCTGGTTGAAAATATACAACCAGAAGACGGTATGGATAATTATTTTGTACTTAAGTTTCATCAGATTTCATTGAAAATCAAGGCTAATATATGAAAAGAATCAATGGACTGGTAAGATAATCGGGCCTAATCTGCAATGAGGTTGATTCTGTCGATAAACCCGATTAAAACGTCGCTGAAAAATCCGGGTGAAAACAATAAAAATCCCCGGTAAGGAAGAGAACCTGTACCGGGGATAATAAAAATGGATTGTATTCTGAATTACTTAATCAGGGTCAGTTCATTGACAAGGTTAGTTGCTCCTGCAAACTTATCGATGATGAACAGAACGTAACGGATATCAACATTGATCGTTCTCTGAAGATCCGGTTCAAATGAGATATCACCGCTCATGGCCTCCCAGTTCCCGTCAAAAGCAAGACCAATCAGCTGACCGTCGCCGTTGATCACAGGACTTCCTGAATTGCCGCCTGTAATATCATTGGTTGTAAGGAAGCAAACGATCATATTGCCGTTCTCACCGTATATTCCGTAATCCTTCTGCTGGTAAAGATCCTTGAGTTTCTTTTCAACGATGAACTCTTCGTTATCGGGATCTTCCTTCTGCATGACACCTTTGAGGGTGGTTATATAATCATAATGAACAGCATCGGCGGGATAATAGTCAAGCACCTTGCCGTAGCTCATACGCATGGTTGAATTGGCATCGGGATAATATTTTTTCTCGGGATCCATTTCGCGAAGGCCTGCGACAAACATGCGGTTCCCGGCTGCAACGGTATTCCTGAGGTTGGTGACGGCATTGGAGTTTTTGGCCGCGGTTTCAGTCACACTCTTAGAGAGCAGCCAGGCGGGGTCTTTTTCAAGTGTTTTCCGGTTTGGCTTTGCAAGGAATTTATTGAGTTTTTCGGCTGATGCGAATATGGAATTTGCATAGACATTGTCAGCGTATGCAGTATAATCAGTTCCGAATTCTTTGGTGATTTCTGCGAAGATTGCCGGCTGTTCGGCCGAAGGCACATTTTTGAAATACAGTTTAAGGATCTCGGCCAGTTTCTTTTTCTCAATAGCCTGGTCTTTGTCTTTGAACAGGCCTGGGACGGTTGACTTATATGCTTCAACAGCCTTGGCCAGTGCGTCCTTATCCTTTTTCACATAGGCTTCATCAATGGCCGATGCCCTGCCTGCTACCTGAACGATATCAAGTCCGGCCGCGCCCATATTCGAATAATACATGGGAACAGCAACTTTGATCATTGCAGCATAACTCTGCTTCAGGTCGTCGAGTACATGGCCGTATTTCTTTTGCCTGGACGGGTCCTTGCTGTACCATGCAACAAAAGCATTTTCAAGTTCCTTTTTCTTTGCCTCGACGTGGTTGCGTTGCAGCATCTTTGACTGGCCGATATAATTTTTCCAGGTATTTGCGATGCCTGCATAATTAGCGGCGTAAGCAATCTTTACTGCCTTGTCGACTTCCATTCTTTCTTTCATAATCTCCAGGTTTTTCCCGTAGATATCGATAATGGTAGGATACTGAACGGCTAAGTTGAATTCTATGCCATAGGAAGTGAGGTAGCGGGAGGTCCTGGCCGGGTAACCCCAGATCATTGCAAAATCATCCTTCTTGATCCCTTTCAGGCTGATAGGCAGATGGTAAGCAGGTTTCAGGGGGACATTGCTCTTTGAATATTTTGCAGGCCTTCCGGTAGAATCGGCATAAATGCGGAAGATTGTGAAATCACCGGTATGCCTGGGCCACATCCAGTTGTCGGTATCGCCGCCGAACTTTCCAATGGAGGAAGGGGGGGCTCCAACAAGCCTTACATCCCTGTATGTTTTATACACGAATAGGTAAAATTCATTTCCTGAATAGAACGATTGCACCACTGCATCATATTTTCCGTCTTCTTCAGCTTTCTTTTTGATCTTGTTGCCGATGCTACGGATCTTCATAAGCCGGTCGGCTTCTTTCAGGGTGTCGGAAAGCAATGGAACGACGGAATCGGTAACATTCTCCACTCGTATAAGAAAAGACGCACACATCCTTTCGTTGGAAAGTTCATCATTCTTGTTCATGGCCCAGAATCCGTTCGTGAGATAATCATGTTCGGTGGTGCTGTGGCTTTGAACAGCGTTAAAACCGCAATGGTGGTTGGTGAAGATCAGGCCCTGGTCGGAAACTACTTCGGCTGTGCAGAAGAAGCCCTGTCCGCCTCCATTGGCTGAAAGGCCGACGATTGCATCTTTAAGGCTGGAATGGTTGATATTGTAAAGTTCCTCTGCTGTGAGGTGCAGCCCCATCTTCTGCATATCTACGTAATTGAGGCGGTCAAGTAAAAGCGGTAGCCACATTCCTTCATCGGGTGGGTTGTCGGCGATGGCATGAGTTGTGACAGTGATCATCAGCAAAGCAATTGCTGCCCACATCATTTTTTTCAAATGGTTTATCATAAAACAGTATTAAGGGTTAGGGATGATTTAACGGCATATGAATTGAAATTCCACGATAATACTCCAGCAATGAACCGGCTATAATGAAGGCGCCTATGATCATGAACAGCAATCCGACGATACGGTTAAGCCATACTTTCACCTGCGGGTTACCAAGGATTTTAATCCGGTTAGCCAGAACACACTTCAGTATATCTGTTGTCAGCACCATGAATAAGGTCCCGCTGAAAAAAAGCCCTACAGCCCGCTGGTCTCCTCCATAGGTTGCATTGATAGCAAGCATGGACGTGATCCAGAACATCCAGAGAAAGGGGTTGGCAATGTTGAGCACAAACCCTTTGAAAAAATAGGGGATAAGGCCCGGTTTCTTCACTTTAATTTCATTGATCGCCTCAACCTGTTCGGTCATCGGGATCTTCTTTAAGAAAGTGTAAATGCCGAAGATGCTCATAATCGCGCCACCTATGATGCCGAGTATCAGATGGTAAAACTTGTCGTTTACGATCTGGGAGGCTCCGAAATAAAAACCGATCACCAGGGCCAGGTCACTGAAAAAAATTCCCAATGCAAGGAAAATCCCTGTCTTTACACCATGCTTTACGCTGGTCTGGAGAAGGGCAAAAAGGGCAGGCCCCAGGGTAATTGCAATGGTTATTCCCAGGATCATACCCTCGAACAGAGGATGAAGTATTGTCATGCTATTGACAACCATAATTTTTAAGATGCTCTTCCCAGGATTTAAGCTGCAGGTTTTTCAGGACACGGGGAAATTTATGAGCCCCTCCTTCCTTGCCCTGAGCTTTCATCCATTCATAAAAGACCTGCAAAGGTATTATTTCCGCCTGAATCTCCCTAATGGCTTCAAGTCTTTCAACCCGGTAATCATCATTCAGGACTTTCAGGTATTCATCCAGCTTCCGGGCAAGGATTAAAGCATCGGCAGCTGAATCGGTTCCAAGGTACCATTTATGGCCGAACAGGCTGCCGTGCCGGGTACCGCAAACGGTAAACTCATTGATCTTGATATTCATCTCATCCTGCAGCAACTTTACCGCACGGTTCATGTTGTCCTGCGAGAGATGTTCCCCGCAGAGGCTGAGGAATTGTTTTGTCCTGCCTGTCAAAACGATCTCACAGGCAGCGGGATTTGTAAATTTCACGGTATCCCCGATCAGGTACCTCCATGCTCCCGCGCAGGACGACAGCAGAAGGGCATAATTCTTTCCTTCGGCAACTTCCTCAAGGCTGAGGATCTCGGGATTTTCCTTCAGGTTGCCTTCCTCATCGAAATTCCTTTCATTGTATGGAATGAACTCATAATAGATCCCGTTATCGGTAATAAGGACCATTGAATTTTTACTTTCGGGGTACTGGTATGCAATATAACCTTCGGATGAAAGGTAGGATTCATTATAAACGATATTTTTCCCGAGAAGATTCCGAAAGCTTTTCACGTAAGGCTCGAAGGAAACCCCGCTGTGCACATAAGCGCCGAAATTCGGCCAGATCTCATGAATATTACGGAGCTTGTATTCTGTAATGATCCTCTCAAAGATGATCTGGATCCAGGCGGGGACCCCTACAACGATGCCGATATCCCAATCAGGGGCATTACGGACGATCTCGTTAAGCTTCACCTGCCACTCTACCTCCCTGGAAATGCTTTTCCCGGGTTTGTAAAAATGCTGGAACCAGAACGGGATGTTTTTTGCGGTAATACCCGAAACATCACCCTGGTAATAGGTGCCGTTATACTGAAGGTGGGTGCTTCCGCCTATCATAAGAATTCCCTTTTCATAAAATTCATCGGGAAAATCATACTTGGTCGTGCTTACAAGCAGACGGATAGTCGCCTTCCGGATGGCCAAAAGCATATCGTTTGTCACCGGGATCTGTTTGGAAGAAGCATCGGCAGTGCCTGAGGTCAGGGCAAAATACTTGACCCTGCCCGGCCAGGTCACATAAGCTTCCCCGTTCAGGCTCCTGTACCACCAGGCACTGAACATGGAATTATAATCATGAACCGGCACTGCTGCACGAAAACTGCCTACGAGATTTGCAGAATCCAGGATCCCTGAAAAGCCGTAATGTTCCCCGAATGCCGTCACCTGGGCCTTTGTAAGCAGCTTTCTCAGGACTTTCCTTTGTTCCCTCACCGGGTCCGCGTTCTTAATGTCTATAGGGAAACGCCGTATCTCGTATGCTTTTTTGATTATCGACCCAAGCAGCGGCATCCTGAAATATTATTTGAAAAGTGTAAAATTACTAAAAAAGATACTTAATTTCGAAACTGGTTTAACCCGGAGCATTAAGAAAATTAAGGCATTTGATAAGCTGATGAAAAGAAAAATCATTCGTGGCCTGGTGATAGTTGCAGGCCTTGTGGTAATTACGGTAATCGGGTTTGTGTTGTTTCTTCAATTCACAGAGTACAACCCGGCCCCTATTGAAGTCGTTCAGGCGTCGGGGAAAGGCCGGCCGGTTCCCACAGAAAAAAGAGAATTCACGTTTTTTACCTGGAATATAGGATATGCAGGCCTGGGAAAAGAGCTGGATTTTTTTCTTGACGGAGGCAAACTGGTTCAGCCAGGGAGAGAATATACCGACCGTTACCTGAAAGGGATCTCTGCCGATTTGAAATCATATGATACGGTCGACTTTATCATGATACAGGAGATCGACAGGGATTGTAAGCGCACCTATCATACCGATCAGCTTGTGACACTCGAAAAAGTCATTCCGGAATACACAGCTTCCTTCGCACTCAATTATAAGGTCCCGTTCATCCCTGTTCCGGTTACCGACCCCATAGGGCTTGTGAATGCCGGGCTTTGTACGTTTTCAAGGCATACACCCCAGAACAGCGAAAGGCATGCCTATGATGCATTTTTTTCATGGCCTAAGCGACTGGTCTTTCTTAAACGATGTTTCCTTGTTTCCTCCTTTGAGGTCTGCGGAGGCAAGCAGCTCCTCGTGATAAACCTGCATAATTCGGCTTTTGATGAAACAGGTGAATTGCGAAGCAGGGAGCTTGCCATGCTCAGGGATTACCTGCAGACTGAATACCAGAAGGGAAATTACATCATCGTGGGAGGCGACTGGAACATGAACCCAAAGGGGTTCAGGCAGGAAGAGATACACTCGGGCGACAAGGTGTTTTCAATCAAAACCGGGGTGGAGAAAACTTTCATGCCCGGCTGGGAGGTGGTCTATGACCATTTATTGCCGACCAACCGCAATGTGGATGGTCCTTATAACAAGACTGTTACGGGCACTACGGTGATCGATTTTTTTGTAATTTCCCCCAACGTAAATGTCCTGAATTGTTTTACGGTGGATAAGGGATTCACAAACTCCGACCATAATCCCGTTTTTGCGAAATTCAGACTTCAACCCTATACGCCGGGTGTTTCATTGAATTAATCTATGTCCTATGCTAAGCAATGCCGAAAAATATTCAGTAACAGATAATACAACACTGCTTGAATTCCTGGCAATTCGTTATCCGCAGTCATCAAAAACAGGAATTAAGAAAATGATTGTTCACGGCAGCATCAGTGTTAACGGGAAAATTGAGAGGAATCCCGCCCAAATGGTGAAAGCGGGTGATGAGATCAGCTACCAGAGGAACACCATGGTTTCAAGACCAAAAGCCCCGTTCAGGCTGATATTTGAAGACGAACACATCATCGTTATCGAAAAACCCGCAGGACTTCTCACATACGGCGACAAGGGAACCATGGGTACATCGGCATACAAGGAGATGAAAGAGTATCTTTTCAAAAATTCAACGGGCAGGTCCGAGCTATTCATAGTCCATCGTCTCGACAGGGAAGTATCCGGGATTTTAATGTTTGCACGTTCGGAGGCAATCCAGGAAAGACTTAAAGATAACTGGAAGGAATTCACGAAGAAATACCAGGCTCTGACCGAGGGTGTTTTCAGTGAAAAGAGCGGTGAGATAACAAGCTGGTTGTCGGATGACCGGGCCGGGTTTAAAGTTTATTCAGGCAGGGAGCGGGATGGCGCCAGGTACGCTGAAACGAAGTGGAGTGTTCTGAAAGCCATGGAGGACTACACCCTGGTTGAGCTCCAGCTTGTCACGGGGAGAAAGAACCAGATCAGGGTGCACCTTTCTGATATCGGCCACCCCGTTGTCGGTGACAGAAAATACGGGGCTGATGCGACATGGAAACGCAGAATAAGGCTTCATGGATATTACCTCAGGATTCGCCACCCGAAAACCGATGAATGGCTTGAATTCCGGAGTGACCTGCCAAAGGGCTTCCTGGTTCTGCACCCGAAGCATGAAAATTACAAGTAAGAAGATCAGGAACTGAAATTCCGCTGCCGCCTTGCTTCAAATATGACGATGGCCGCAGAAACAGAAACATTCATTGAATCTATCGTGCCGCTCATGGGGATCTTGATGGAATGATCGGCTCCTTCAAGCCAGTTTTCACTGAGCCCTGTAGCTTCAGTTCCCATAACAAAGGCTGCAGGACCTCTGAAATCGCATTCATGATAAAACTTATCGGCGCCCAGGGAAGTGGCATAGGAAGTGATATGCTTCGAGTGCAGCCAGCCAAGTGTTTCTTTTACGGAGCTGACGGCAACCGGTACGGTAAAAATACAGCCCATGCTCGAACGCACTGCATTGGGATTGTAGATATCGGTAAGAGGATCACAGATGATGACAGCATCAAGATGTGCTGCATCCGCAGTGCGGAGAACGGCTCCAAGGTTACCTGGCTTTTCAACCGATTCGAGGATCAGGATCAATGGGTTTGCTGAAAGGACAAGACTACTTAGTTCATAGTGTCGGGGGCGCGCCAGGGCAACCAGCCCTTCAACGTCGTTCCTGTAAGCAATTCGGTTGTATACCTGCAGGGAAACCTCGTACAGGCCTGATATAACTGTATCCCCAAACATTTTTGCTGCTTTTTCGGGAGGTAAAATCTCTGGACAGTAAAATACTGAATGTATCGAAAATCCGGCCGACATCGCCAGGCTGAATTCCCTCAATCCCTCAATAATGAACAGATCCTGTTTTTTCCTTTCACGGGATTTTTCCCCCAGCAAAAGCAGGTTTTTAATGTGGGGATTTTGCAGGCTTGTGATCCGGTTTATCATAAGCCGAAGGTACAAAAAATTCAGAAATGATGCTTCGAATGAAGCCATAACAGTTCATTAAAGCCATCGCACATAAAGTTTTTATAAAGAAAAATCAGGTTCTTGGTAATGATTTTGAAAAAATCCTGATCGGATGGGCTGAGTTTAGAAAATTTTTATAAATTTGCGCATTGAAGTACCACAAATATTTTATGTCGAAAATTTTTGCATTATCGGAAGCCTCCTCAATTGCAATTCACAGCATGGTTTTAATTGCCCGTGCAGATGTGAGCATGAACGCGGTAAAAATTGCGGAATTCACAGGATTCTCAAAAAATCATATTGCAAAAGTGCTGCAGAGGCTTGTAAAAAGCGACCTGCTGAAATCAGTCAGGGGCCCGTCAGGAGGTTTTTCGATGAAAAAAGATCCGAAAGACCTCACCCTCCTCGACATTTACCAGGCGATTGAAGGCCCGATTGAACTGAACGATTGCCCGCTGTCGTATGAGATTTGCAATTTTGACCGTTGCCTTATGGGAAATGTGATCAACAAGCTAACTTCTGAATTCAGGAAATTTCTTGAGGATCAAACCCTGGGCACATACATGTAATTTTTTTTAAATCAATAAAGGTAAAAAGATACCCAAATACGCCTATAAAGAACATGTTAAGAAAGATCATTCAGATAGATGAAGAAAAGTGTAACGGTTGCGGGCTTTGCATTCCGAACTGCCAGGAAGGAGCTTTACAGATCATAGACGAGAAAGCCCGGCTTATCAGCGACCTGTTCTGCGATGGACTTGGTGCATGTATAGGTCATTGTCCTGAAGGAGCCATCGAGATCATTGAGCGTGAAGCAGAACCATATGATGAAATCAGGGTCATTGAGATCCTGGTCGGGAAGGGAAGGAACACGGTGATGGCCCATCTTGAGCATTTGAGGGATCATCATGAAGAAGTGTTTTTACAACAGGCAATCAATTACTTAAAAGAAAATAACATTGATATGAGTACCGAAAATAACGAAGCATTTCATCATTCTACAGGCCATTCCTGTCCCGGATCACTGTCCAGGGATTTCACCGCAGAAAGATCAGGGGTTAATGAAGGTTTATCAGCACTTGCAGGGCCTGCAGAAGCGACCTCGGAGCTCAGGCAATGGCCTGTCCAGATGCACCTGCTCAATCCTTCGGCATCTTATTTCAGGAATGCCGATGTGGTTCTGGCAGCAGATTGTGCAGCTTTTGCAATGGGGAATTTCCATTCCAGGTACCTGAAAGGAAAATCACTTGCGATTGCCTGTCCGAAACTCGACAGCAACAAGGAATCCTATATTGAAAAGCTATCGGTAATGATCTCAGACTCAAAAATCAACTCGCTGACTGTCATAATGATGGAAGTTCCCTGTTGCGGAGGATTGCTGCAATTAGCAAAAACGGCCAGGGACAAGGCCGGGCGTAACATCCCGATAAAAAAAGCCTATATCAGTGTGCAGGGAGAAGTCCTTGAAGAGGAGTGGGATTAAGGCCTGCAATAATTTCTTCATCTTCAGGGCCGGGACCCAGGCAACGTTTCCGGAAAAAAGTGTTACTGCCAGCAGGTTGATTTATTTTATCAGATGGAACGCCATCACTCTCTTGTAAAGGTTGTTCCATAACATAATTTTATTAATTTTGCAGGCCGCTTTAGGTGAAAAAGCACTTTTATATTTCTTCATTAAATTTTAAATCAGCGTGAAAAGATTTACATTAATCTATGCTCTTATCCTGGCAGCGTTTTTTACAGGATCGGTTTCCGGGCAGGAAATCACAACGAAACTAACCCGAATTCAGTGTCCCGACGGAGTGGAGACCTATGTTTGCAAGGCTATGTACTTTGACATTTCCCCTCCTCTGACTGAAATGGCTAAAGCCAGTAATGCATTGGTGAAGAAGAAGCAATTCAGGGAGAATGAAAACCCTATGAATCCTAAATACCTGACTTTCGGATATCATCCCTTCCTGCTTCCCGAAGACCCGGTATGGCAGAAACATAATGGCACGTATCTTCCCCAGACCAGCGGACCTATTGTGGATTTTGAAGGAACCGGCAATATCGACGGCGTCATGCCTCCTGATACCCAGGGGGATGTGAGCACCGACAGGTACATCCAGGTGATCAATTCAAGGTTGGCCATCTGGAACAAGACCGGTGGCGTGGTACAGACACAGATGCCTTTATCCACCATCTGGAACGGGATCCCCGCTCCCTATAACGGAAGGAATGACGGCGACCCCGTTGTCCTCTGGGACCAGGCAGCAGGCCGATGGATGATCTCCCAGTTTTCCCTGCCCAGCGCCAGCCAGAATGCAGAATTGGTTGCAATTTCAGCTACTTCTGATCCCACAGGGTCCTGGTACCGTTATGTTTTCACCTTCGGCAACCAGATGCCCGATTACCCGAAACTTGGAGTTTGGCCGGATGGATATTATTTGGCATTCAACCAGTTTGCAAACCAGTCCTCCTACAGTGGCACCGGTGCCTGCGCTTTGCAGCGCGACAAGATGCTGATCGGAGATCCAAGCGCAGCAATGGTTTATAAGACCCAGGGAACAGCGGCTGCCAACCCCTGGGCTATGCTTCCAGCTGATTGGGATGGTACATCCGCTCCCCCGTCAGGCGCATCCAATTTTTTTATTTATTTTGATGACTGGAGTTCAACCACCACCCAGTATTTAAAAGTATGGTCCTTCCATGTTGACTGGGCAACGACTTCCAACAGCACCTTTGCCCAGACGGATCAGATGACAACAGCTGCTTTTAATTCAACACTTTGTACTGATGCCACTGGCAGGGGGCGCTGTGTTCCTGAGCCGGGAGGTTCAACAACAGCATATAAACTTGATGACCTGGCCGACCGACTGATGTTCAGGAATCAGTACAGGAATTTCGGGAGTTACCAGACCATGGTCGACTGCCATACGGTGAATGTTAGCGGGGGACAAGCAGGTTGCCGCTGGTATGAAATGAGAAATACAGGAAGCGGATGGAGCATTTATCAGCAGGGAACCTACGCACCGGATGCAAATCACCGCTGGGTACCCAGTGTTTCCATGAATGGTAGCGGGGATATTGCGTTAGCGTATTCAATTTCCAACAACTCCAATATTTATCCTTCAATCCGTTATACAGGCCGGCGTTCAACTGACGCCCTCGGCTTGATGACTGTTGCCGAACAGACGATCATTGATGGTACCGGTTCGCAAAATTATGCCAGTGACGGCAGGTGGGGTGATTATTCATGCATGTCCGTCGACCCATCCGATGACCAGACTTTCTGGTTTACCAGCGAATACGTGCAGACCACCGGCGGATGGACCTGGCAGACCCGCATTGCATCCTTCAAGTTCAGCAACCAGCCGGTTGTTGTAACCACTGCTGCAACCGGTATTACCGGGACAGGGGCCACCCTGAACGGGACCATCAATCCCAACGGGCT
Source organism: Bacteroidota bacterium (assembly GCA_037141915.1). Classification (GTDB taxonomy): domain Bacteria; phylum Bacteroidota; class Bacteroidia; order Bacteroidales; family FEN-979; genus CAIRDP01. The sequence continues at coordinate 22,624 of JBAXBP010000015.1, forward strand.
TTCATCAACCTATCATTTTGAATGGGGCACGACAACTGCCTATGGCAATAATACCTCGACGAACAGCGCAGGATCAGGTAGCTCAGCTGTAGCCGAAAGCGCACCGCTAACCGGGCTTGTCGGTGGAACAACATACCATTTCAGGATTGACGGCACCAACAGTGACGGCACCTCCAACGGAAACGATATGACTTTCACTCCGGGTGCGGCCACGCTTACTACCACTGCTGCAACAAACATTACCATGACCACGGCAACTTCCGGTGGCAACGTGCTCGGCGACGGAGGTGTGACTGTTACTGCCAGGGGTGTATGCTGGGGCACTTCAGCCAACCCGACCATCAGCGGAAGCCATACTACCGACGGAGCCGGTACGGGAACCTTTGTAAGTTCACTAACCGGACTGACTGCCAACACCACTTATCATATCAGGGCATACGCAACAAACAGCTTTGGCACATGGTACGGTAACGATCTTCAGTTTACAACACTTTGTTCCTACTATTCACTTCCGTTTACCGAGTCATTCAGCGCCACAGCGATACCTTCCTGCTGGAGCCAGGTTGACCACCAGAGCAATGGCGAAGTATGGCTGTTCGGTGTTATTACCGGATATACAGGCCTGCCGGCTCTTACAGGCAACTATGCTTATCTGTGCAGCCGTTGTTACGGCACCGGACAAACCCAGAATGCCGACCTGGTTACCCCGGTCCTGGATTGTTCAGCCAACAATAATGTCACCCTAGCCTTCAATCATTATTTCAGGCAGGGAGGAGGCGGATCCGCAACCCTTTCATACAGCATTGACGGGGGTACGACTTGGACTACGATACAGTCATGGACTACCAGCACGGCGAACCCTGCAGCATTCAGCCAGGTCATTGCCGGGGTCGCCAACCAGTCCCAGGTCAAATTCAGATGGAATTATACAGGAACCTATGGTTACTGGTGGGCCGTTGATGATATTTCTGTAACGGGAACCACCACCAACACCCTTGCCGTGACACCTCCAAACCAGAACGTACCTGCCACTCCTGCAGGTTCAACCAATTTTACCGTGACATCCAATACTTCCTGGAACGCATCAAGCAACCAGGGATGGTGTACTGTCACGCCTTCAGGAACAGGCAACGGGACGATCACTGCTAACTACACCATAAATACTTCTGCAAGCCCAAGGGTTGCCACTATCACGGTCACCGCATCAGGAGCTACAACCGTAACGGTTACTGTCACACAGGCCGGGGCGACCCCGACACTGTCGGTAACCCCATCCAACCAGAATGTACCGGCTACTCCTGCAGGAACAACAAACTTCACTGTGACTTCCAATGCCGACTGGACTGCAGCATCAAACCAGACCTGGTGTACCGTAACTGCATCAGGTACCGGAAACGGGACCATTGTAGCCTCCTATGCTGTCAATCCAACTACCGTATCAAGGATAGCGAATATCACGGTAACTGTCGCAACACTTACCCCTGTGGTAGTAACAGTGACCCAGGCAGCCGGGGCGCCCACCCTGACTGTTGTACCGCCTAACCAGAATGTGCCGAATACACCTGCAGGCAGCACGACCTTCACTGTAACATCCAATACTTCGTGGACAACCAGCAGCAATGCGGGCTGGTGTACTGTTACACCAGGTTCATCTTCAGGCGACGGTGTAATCACTGCAAACTACACGGAGAATACCGATACAATTTCCCGTACTGCTACCATTACTGTTACAGCAAGCGGTCTTTCGCCCGTGACTGTCACGGTAACCCAGGCTGCTGCACCGCACACACTCTCGGTTGTACCTTCGAACCAGAACGTGCCGGCAACTCCGGCAGGATCGACCCAGTTCAATGTAACTTCAAACTCCAACTGGACCGTTGTATCGGATCAGACCTGGTGCACTGTGAATTCTTCAGGATCCGCCAATGGCCTGATTACTGCCAATTATTCGGTGAATACCTCAAGCAGCAGCAGGATTGCCAATATCACTGTGACGGTAAACGGGATATCGCCCGTTGTTGTCACTGTGACCCAAAACGGAACCAGTCCGACCTTATCGGTGACCCCTCCGAACCAGAATGTAGGATATCTGCCCGGAACAACAAATTTCACCGTGCTTTCTAATTCTTCCTGGACCGCTTCCAGTGATTCGGCCTGGCTTACTGTAACGGCTGCAGGAACAGGCAACGGTACAATAAACGCAAACTTCATTCAGAATCCGTATTACATCACCAGGGTCGCTACAGTTACAGTGACGGTTGCAGGGTTGACTCCCCAGACCGTGACAGTTACCCAGGCGCAGTCGACAGTTTCGGTGCGCGAGCATACAAGTGATGTTATCAGGATCATCCCGAATCCTTCCAAAGGTTCATTCCGTATTGAAGTCGGTGAAATGAAATACACCTCCATTAATGTGACTATAATGGATATCAGCGGAAGAATAATCATGCAAAAGGAATGCAGGGATCATGCCGATTTATTGTTCAATCTGTCTAATTCACCTGAGGGATCTTATTTCATCAGGATCGTTGCCGACAACCAGGAAGTAACAGAGAAACTCATCCTGGCACGGTAATAAATTTTTGGAAATTCATCAGGATCGGAGTAGCTTTGTTAGTCGGATAACAAAGTTGCTCCGGTTTTTTATTAGCTGAATCCCGGCAGGAGTGCAAGAAAGTATTGGTACAAACCCGCAAAACAGAAAGATTGATTATGAGCCTTGAAGAAAAGATCAACAATGACATCAAGACGGCCATGCTCGCGAGGGAACAGGAGAAGCTGGAGGCCTTGCGTGCCGTTAAGGCAGCCATTCTGCTTGAAAAGGTAAAGGAAAGCGGAACGGGGGCCTTGGATGAAGCATCCGAGCTGAAAATATTACAGAAGCTTGTAAAGCAAAGAAAGGAATCGGCTGAAGTTTACACTGCCGGAAAACGCGAAGACCTGGCCAAAAAGGAAATTTTTGAAGCAGCTATTATAGAAACCTATCTTCCCGGCCAGCTGGGGCAGGAAGAGGTTGAAGAAAAAATCAGGCAGATCATTGCCCAGGCCGGAGCCGCTTCGATGAAGGACATGGGGAAGGTTATGGGAATGGCCGGCAAGGAGTTTGCAGGAAGGGCGGATAATAAGATGATCTCTGATATAGTGAAGCGCCTGCTTGGCGGATGAGTATGGAATTTCTCACTCCCGAAAACTGGAAGGACTACGAGCTCATAGATACAGGAGGGCTTGAGAAACTTGAACGGTTCGGACCGTTCATCCTTTCGCGCCCTGAACCGCAGGCGGTATGGAAAAAATCCCTTCCCGAAAGCGAATGGGAAAAACTTTCGCATGCAAGGTACAGGAGGCAGAAGGGGAGTGAGCAGTCCAGGTCGGAAAGCTCTGAAAAAGGGGAATGGATCAAGCTCAAAAAGATCCCCGACCAGTGGAGTATAAGTTTTAATTACAAAAACATGGACCTGCGTTTCCGGCTGGGGCTTACCTCATTCGGGCACATAGGCATTTTCCCCGAGCAGGCTGTGAACTGGGAATTCATTTATGATTTTATCAGCGACAGGCATCCCGGGCCGGGGGAATTCAGAGTGCTGAATCTTTTCGCTTATACCGGGGGTGCATCTCTTGCTGCCAGGGCGGCGGGAGCGGATGTGGTGCATGTGGATTCATCAAAACCCACCCTGACATGGGCCAGGGAGATCATGGAACTCTCGCGCCTTGACGGGATCCGCTGGGTTGCCGAAGATGCCCTCAAGTTTATCAGGCGGGAAGCCCGGAGAGGAAACAAGTACCACGGGATCATTCTTGATCCTCCCGCATATGGCCGTGGACCGGAAGGGGAGAAATGGATGCTGCAGGACAGCATAGATGAAATGATATCGCATTGCCGGGAACTCCTGCTTCCTACTGAAAGTTTTTTAATATTCAGTCTTTATTCAATGGGATTTTCTGCCCTCATCGAGGAAAATCTTGTCTCTTCATATTTCAAAGGGGAAGGACATACCGGTACGGCTGAATTATATTTCCCCGACAGAAACGGGAGAAAACTTCCACTCGGCACAATGCTCAGGCTTAACAGCTAAGGCAAAATGGACGGTCCGGATCAATTGCTGCATCCTTTATCCGGGGTTAAAACTTAAGGCATCAGCAGTGGATTGAATAAAAGCTTATAAGTAGCCTGGGTTGAAGCCCTGAATTGAGGGCCGAAACCGTAAAGCACTAAAGTCCCTTTCCCTTTTTTCAGCCAAACCATAACCGATTTATCAGACAGCTTCTCAGGCTTCTCACAATACCCTGATAAGAGGATGTTCTCTTCGGGGATTTTGCCGATTACCCTGCGGTCCATGTCAAAATTCGGAATGGAAGTGGCGAACAGAGGTTCACCCCTGGAGAAAATGCCTGTCGAAGAAGGCATTCCAACGGTCAGAGGGTTATCCGCGACAAGGTTCATTGCCACCAGCGAGCCGGGGCAGAAAAGACCATCTTTTGCAAGCCGTTTTGAGATATTGCTCACAGGCAAACGGAATTCCCTCGTAGTATCACCGGCCTTAACACTAAGCGTGCCGGTGAACAGTTCGGTAGAACCTCCCCAGGATAGTATTTTTCCACCCTGGTTCAGGAAATCCATAAGCTTTGTCATGCCTTTTTTCCCAATACCTTTAGTGAATTCGGGTGGATAAGAAGTCGGATAAGCCTGCCCGTCGGATTCGTATTTCCCTTCCATAAGAATGGATTTATCATTATCGGGGAAAATAACCAGGTCGTAGTCTTTGATGAAATCAGTTTTTTCAAAGTCCCCGGGGTGGATGACCGTATAAGGCACATGATAAGTGTCGAAGATATACCTTGTCCAGCCTGCATCCATATCGTGCATGAAGGTTTCCACCAGGGCAATCCTTCCAACTTTAACAGGACTTGATGGCAATGCCGAACCCTGAAGAAGGAATTCAGGGGAAACATCCATAAGAGCAATAAGGCTGTCGAGTTTCGGGTTTTTACCCTTGTCGCGTGTGATCACAAAGTCACCTTTGGCATTACGGTTCACTTCCAGGCCCTTAGACCTGGCCATGAAAACGGCTTTGAAGCTTTCATTGTTGTTCACCGGAAAGCATGCTGCAGCGTAATTTTCGGGAGCAGATTTGTTCAGCCGAAACTGTCCCTCAAGAAGTTTGATGCGGGATGCAAGATCCGGGATGAGGGAATCGACTTCAAAACAGCTTACTCCCCGGTGAAGGGGAAGGGACCAGCTTGCAATATCATAGGGTTTCATCACCTCCCCGTCGGGGGTATAATGACGAACAGGGTACTTTTGCTTTTCCATTACTTCTTTGATGAAGGCACGGAATGGCTGGGCCAGCGGGATAACGATGCTTCCCTTCGCAATCGTCATGTTATTCACCTGGATATCGGACTGCAGCTGGTATTCCGCAATTCCATGGTCCTTCAGCAGGTTCACCAGGGCCACCCATTCGCTGCGGTCGTGTTGTGCAGCCGGCATGATATAATAATAAGGCGCCCGGGTTTTTCCTTTGTTCACTTCATTCCTGCACATGTAATTCCTGAACTGAAGAATAGCAGCCCGGTTTGCAGCAGCGGTTTTAATCAGGGAATAAGTTGAAGAAGTTTCAAGGTTAACGATATCGGAAAGCCTCCACCAGCCTCCTTTCCAGGGTTCCGGGAAATTGATGCTTTTCTTGTATTCCGAAAGCCCTTTGCCCTCGGCCACCAGTTCGTTTTCCTCGCAATAAATAGGAGTAGCTACATGAACGCTGGCTGCTTCGGTAAGCAGGCCAATGACATTTTTCCAGAAACAGGTCTCGGTTGAACCCGGCCAGTAGTCATCAAAGAGATAATTCTGGCTGATCCCCTTAAGGCCATCCGCAGTCATATCATTCATAAGATTTGAACCGAACACGCCCATCCAGTTCCAGATCCCTGCATCAACATTCTCGGCAATAGGATCATGGGGAGGAGGTATAAAGTACCTTACGCCGTTCGAGCCCATCTGGTGTTTTTCGACCATGACCTGGGGAAACCAGTCCTTGCTGAAAAGGCCGTCTATAGCCCTGGTGTCTTCCTGGGTAAGCGAGATAAAATCACGGTTGTTGTCGTGGCCTGCATATTTATGATAAACCCTTGGAAGGGTTGCCCCTTCGAATTCCGTGCCCAGGTATTTGTAGTAATTCTCAACCACCATGTCCATGCCGTCGGGGTTATGGCATGGAACTGCCATGTAAACAACCTTGTCGAGGCACTTCAGTTTTACACTGTCGGTGGAGGTTGCAAGTTCATATGCAATGAGAGGCAATGACTGCGAAGGTGCCACCTCGTTGGAATGCATCGATAACGTGGCCAGAACGAAAACCTTGCCATCAGCGCACATTTCCCTGAGGGTTTCGGCTGGAAGGCCGGGATCAAGGGCAAGACTGCGGTTGATCTGCTTCAGCCTGTCAAGATTTTTAATATTGTCTGCGGATGAGATGCACACAACATACATAGGTTTCCCCATAGGTGAATGTCCGATCTGCGCGAGTTTGACCCTGGGAGAGGACTGCTCAAGGAGTTTCAGGTAATCAACCAGTTTTTCATAATTGAAAAGCTTGCGGTCTGCTCCGGGTTTAAAACCGAAAAATGCTTCGGGGGTTTTGATTTCCTGGGCGGGCGCTGTGTTTTCAAAAGCGGCGATCAATGCAAAAGCAAAGATGATTTTAAAGAAATTACGCATAAATGGAGAATTAGGACAGGCAATATTAATCATTCCCGATGAAAAGATCAGAACTGACCCTGTCGGCAAAGAGTTTCCCCTTATCACTCAGGGTATAAATCCCTTCATTTTCAAGCAGGTCGCAGCTGTGAACATAGGGTATTGACTGGGCTTTGAAATATAAGGCCCGGCTTTCTCCAAAAGAGTTCCTGATATATTCAAGGCGGGTTCCCCACATTGTCCGCAGCGAGGTCATTACGTATTCATTATATTTTTGCGGAAGGCTAAGGATCTCGGTTTCGAAATGAGGCCGGTCCGAATGAATAAGCCCGGCATATTTGTTCATCCCGGCAGGGTTCCATTGCCGCGATATTCCGTTGAATGAATGGGCCGACGGGCCGAGGCCCAGGTAATGCTCGCCATTCCAGTATGATGAATTATGCCGGGAATACATTCCGGGCAAACAGAAATTCGAGATCTCGTAATGCTCGTAATTAACCCGCCCAAGGTATTGCATCAGCAGGCTGAACTGGGAAACTGTTTTCTCTTCGTCAGGCCCGATGATGCTGTTTTTCCTGATCATCACCTCCATCGCGGTTTTAGGCTCCACGGTAAGGGCATAGGCTGAGATATGCGGGATGCCAAACGATACTGCCTTTTCAAGGTTCGAGATAAACGCTTTATCGGTTAAGGTCGGCATACCGTAAATGAAATCCACAGACATGTTTTGAAACCCTTTTTCAAGTGCGAGCCTCACTGATCTTTCGGCCTGCTCCCCGCTGTGTACCCGCCCCAGGTATTTAAGGTCTGCTTCTTCGAAAGACTGCATCCCTATGCTCAGCCTGTTGATGCCGGCCTTTTTCCACTCATCCAGGTTTTGGGCGGTAACATCGTCGGGGTTGGCTTCAAGGCTTACTTCGGCGCCTGCTTCCACCTTGAAAACAGACAACAACTTGTCGAGGATATTGCTGATCTGAACAGGGCTCAGGATTGAAGGCGATCCTCCTCCGAAATATATTGTGCTGACCGCCTGGTTGCCAATGTATTCTTTCCTAATCCCAATCTCATGATACAGGGCGCTGAGAAAAACCTCTTCCGTTTTAAGGGAGGCAACAGAAAAGAAATTGCAATAGGGACATTTGCTTTTACAGAAAGGGATATGCAGGTAAATCCCGGCCATCCTGCTATTTTTTCAGGATGATACGGAAAGTAGTTCCCTTGCCGATAGTGGAGGATTTTACAAAGATCTTCCCGCTGTGGTAGTTCTCGACTATTCTTTTTGAAAGTGTCAGCCCCAGCCCCCAGCCTCTTGATTTGCTGGTAAAGCCCGGGTGGAATATCGTTTTAAACCTTGATTTGGGGATGCCTTTGCCGGTATCACTGATGTCGATATGGATATGGTCAACGTCGTCGGTTATTTCAATAGCGATCAGCCCGCTGCCTTCCATGGCATCGACAGCATTCTTGCAGATGTTTTCGATGACCCATTCAAAAAGATGAAGGTTAAGAGGGATTTCAATGACCTTTGTGGGGGGAGGGCTTACCTCGAACTTGACTTTCTGTGAAGTACGTGTGCTGATATAGCCTACGGCATCGTGAACAACTTTCACGATATTCAGCCTTTCAAGTTTGGCGGCAGAACCGATTTTGGAAAAACGATCGGTGATGGTTTCCAACCTTTGAATATCTTTTTCTATCTCGACCACGGTTTCATTATCAAGACCCTTGAGTTTGAGCAGTTCGATCCAGGCGATCATCGACGAAAGAGGTGTTCCCAGCTGGTGGGCGGTTTCCTTTGCCATCCCAACCCATACCTGGTTCTGCTCCGATTTCCTCGCATAGCTGAAGAGCAGGTATGCAATGAACAGGAAAACAGCGATTACAGCAAGCTGTACATAGGGATAATACTGAAGTTGCCTCAGCAGGAATGAATCTTCAAAGTAGATAAGATGAACACCGGTATTTGCAAGGTTAACCTGGATGGGAGCGTTATGGGAAGCCATAGAATTGAGGGTAGTCTCAACGAAGGCAGGATTATCCATTTTCTTCTTCGGGATGTTGCCGTAGCTTGTCCAGTTCTTTCCGGTGCTGTCGGTAATGATCACAGGAACAGAAGCGGAATTCAGCACGACCTCCGAGAAAAAGGATTTGATAAGGTCGTCAATCACTTTCTTCAGTTCGGTGAAAATATTGGAATCGGTATAGTACAGGTAAAGCAATTTATCCCTGTAGTATTTAACAATGATGGGAGAATATTTTGTGTATTCTTTTTTAAGCTGCCCGTCGAGTTTTACACCTACCAGGGTATTGAGCGAATCCTTTCCCTGTTTAACATTCCTGGTGAAACTTATGATACCGTCATTGTCGGTAATGATCACGGGGATGGTAGTGTTATTTGAAATGATCTCCAGGAAAAAGTTCAGGTCTTCATTGGAAACTGATGTTATGATCCTGCGCTGGGCCTCAGCGAGGGTAATAACTCTTCGCCTCTCTTCATTCTTGATCTGTTCAAACAATTTGTTTGTTACATTAACGAGATCAGCCTTATGGTGGATGGCATCGGCCCAGATGGCGACGTTTTTACGTTCATCCTTACGGATCTCGTTAACAAGGATACTCGTATAATACAATGAGGTTGCCACGATGACGATAGCGATGGCAAAAAGAATAAGTTTCCAGCGTCTTTTCCTGAGGTAGATATCCACAATACGCTTTTTATAAACAAACGCCGGGATGGCGGTTTTATTTTCAGGAAACTAACAGGTCAGACGTATTTTTCTCCTTTTTCAAGCCTGACATCATTCACGAACTGCCTGATCTGTTGTTCATCGGCTTTGCGGCAGATCAGCAGAACATTGTCGGATTCCACTACAATATATTCATTCAGGCCTTCAACAATAACAACTTTGTCGTTAGGCATGTTCACGATGCAATTGGCAGAGTCATAAAGGATGACATTCTTTCCTATCACGGCGTTTGAATGCCTGTCTTTAGGGCGGTTCTCATAGAGAGAGCCCCAGGTCCCGAGGTCCGACCAGCCAAAATCAGCTGCAAGCAGGTACACATTGCTTGCTTTTTCCATGATCCCATAGTCGATGGAAATACTTTTGCAGATGGTATATGTATCCCTGATGAACGCTTTTTCTTTGGGCGTTTTATAAAGCTTCATGCCTTTTTTAAAAAGTATATCCACCTCGGGCAGGTGTTCTTCGAAAGCTTTCATGATGCTTTTCACCGACCATACGAATATCCCTGAGTTCCAAAGGAAATCCCCGCATTTCAGGAATGTCACTGCAAGTTCATGGTTCGGTTTTTCGGTGAAGGTTTTTACTTTTCTGATCTCCGGATTTTTCGGATATACTTTGCCTTCGTTGAACTGTATGTAACCGTAACCCGTATCAGGCCGGCTGGGCTTGATGCCGAGGGTAAGCAGCCAGTCGTTTTCAGCACAGGCTTCAAGTGCTGATTTGATATTGCTGATAAAAATGTCCTCTTTCAGGATTATATGGTCGGAAGGGGCGACAACGATCCTGGCTTCCGGATCCCGCATGAGAATACGGTAGTTTGCATAAGCGATACAGGGGGCGGTATTCCTCCGTGATGGTTCAAGAAGGATCTGGTCGGGGATCATATCGGGGATCTGCAAACGAACAAGGTCAAAATAGATCTCGTTGGTCACAACATAGATGTTTTCCCTTGGGCAGATCTTTTTGAACCTCCTGAAAGTTTGCTGGATCAGGGTTTCGCCGGTTCCGAGAATATCAATAAACTGCTTGGGATGGCTGGTTCTGCTCATTGGCCAGAACCGGGCTCCAATCCCTCCGGCCATGATCACGCAATAATTGTGTTTTGATTTTGTCATACCACCTTGGACTATTCTCATGCAAACTTAATTATTAATCCTGCGAATTACAATATTTTTAATCTCTCCCCGCCAATTCCACGCTGCTTACTGCGGAATCCGGGGCCGGGGCTTCTTGCCATTTATAAATTGCCAGGTTCAACCGGCAGGATCATGGCTTCCGGGCTGAAAAGATATAAACGATTGGTTTTAAAACATTTACAGCGGTATCGTTTCCTGAGTTTATCCATTTTAAGGAAAACCCGCCCTGAACCTGTCTTAAAAAATGCACCTTCCTGTATCTCTGTGATGCGGATCAGGTCTCCCGGCGGGTCATAGGCCCTAAACAGCCTCTGCAGCCGGCTGTCGCCGGAAGCTGTTGCCTTGGGATCCTCAAAATAGGAAACCATGGCTTTTTCAATTTCAGGCGGAAACACATTCATGCTGATAAAGGGTTGCATCAGTCCAGTGAATCTTTTTTTCCATTCCTTCCCGTGAGGCCTTGGCCTGTGTTTGCGGATCAGGAAAATATTTGCTTTCTCGGTATCCAGGTAAACAAAGAAATGTGCGATTTCATGAACCAGGGTAAGCAGGAATGCATACGGGTTGAGATCCCCGTTCACTGTGATCCTGGGCGGCTGCCCTTTGCCTGCCGGGCGAAAATCGCCTGTTTTCGTTGCACGCTTTCGTGCGATCCTGCAATCCAGTTTATGTCCCTGCAGGCATACGATAAGCATGTCCATGGCATTACAGGGGATATAATCCCTGAAAAGAGCCTCGATCTTTTCAGGGGTCAGATGATCACGGTTACGGACTGTATTCTCAGATAACCGAATGAAGGGCAGTCGCAATTTTTCGGATGTTTTTGTTTAGGACGGGATGGGTATTTCTGTGAAGAACACGAAAGCATCACAGCCATAAGCATCGCTGCAAAAATCATTAAAAACCACCTCCGTATTAAAACCTTCGGCATAGAGTTATCAACAGTATAAAAATACCAGAGTTACATTAAAACGTTAATTTTGATAAAAATGGTATCTTAGCACAGTATTTATGTTAAGGCCAATTTCGACCATAGGAGATTACGTGCTGCTGATGCGGCGAGTTCTCACGAAACCCCAGAAAGGAAAGCTCTTCTGGCAGCAGCTCCTTTTTGAGATCGATCAGCTGGGTGTCGATTCCCTTGGAATAGTTGCTTTTATTTCATTGTTCATGGGTGCCGTCGTTGCGATCCAGACTGCTTATAATATTGACAACCCGTTCATTCCCATGTCGATGGTCGGCTGGACCACAAGACAGTCGATAATCCTTGAATTTTCCCCTACCGTGATGAGTCTTATCCTTGCGGGGAAAGTCGGATCACGCATTGCCTCACAAATAGGCACCATGAGGGTTACAGAGCAGATCGATGCCCTTGAGATCATGGGAGTCAATTCGGCCAACTATCTCATTCTTCCGAAGATAGTAGCCTTAGTCCTTATCAACCCGGTTCTTATTGTTTTCAGCATGTGGCTTGGAATAATTGGCGGAGGCGGGGCAATGGTGTTTGCAAAACTGGTGAGCATGAATGACTACCTTCATGGGATCCGTACTGATTTTCAGGCATATATTATTTTTTATGCCCTGACCAAGACCTTGTTTTTTGCTTTTATCATATCCTCGGTCTCAGGATTTTTCGGTTACCGGACCGATGGCGGGGCTCTTGAAGTAGGCCAGGCCAGTACCAAAGCAGTAGTGGTCAGCAGCATCGTCATCATCTTGTTCAACCTTCTGCTTACACAACTCCTGCTGGGATGATAGAAGCGCGGAATGTCAATAAATTTTTCGGGGAGAATATTGTTCTCCAGGATGTTTCCTGTAAATTCCATCCAGGGAAAACCAACCTGATCATTGGCCAGAGCGGTTCCGGG
>JBAXBP010000016.1:0-34533 GCA_037141915.1 Bacteroidota bacterium
CTTAGCTTGGATGTGAGCGTGAAATCAGGAATGCTGAGGATCGCCGTGTCGTGCTTTTTACCAACAGGATCGGGTCCCGAAAAGTAATCGCCCTCGGCATTCAGCTTCAGGCTGTACATCCCCCTTAGTTCAAAATCCTTAATGCCCAGGCCCAGGCCCCATTCCTGCAGGTTCATGTTCACATCTGCCTTTGCGGCTATCCATAGTTTTTTGGTGCTGATCATCCGCAGTGATCCGCTTATATATTCATTGCCATACATCGAGAACAGTGAAAGGAAGAGGTCATACCCTTCTTTCCTGAACCCAAACTCTCCCCTGAACTGGAAAGGAATGTTCTTGAGGGTGAGGTCGTTCTTCTCAAACTTTATGTTCAGCGAATTGATGTTGATGGAGGTCTGCAGGTTTGCCTTGACAGGCTTTGACTTCAGGTATTTTACGTGGTTATATTCAACATCGAGGGAGTCGATCAATACATTTGACGTGAGTTTCAGGATGTCTTTGCTCAGGCTGCTCTTTCCCCTGTAATTGATCCCGTGAGCAGTAATTTTTAAAGGGATTGAAGGATCGGTATAGGTAAATTCCGACCTGATCAATGCAATGCTTTCGATTTTCAACTCGGCTTCGCCGGATGAGGCTGTGTCTTTTTTCTGAAGACTGTCGGAGGCCGAGGCATATACATCAAAGTTCGATGCTCCTTTTTCATTGTATTCCAGAAGGACTTTTGCCCTGTTCAGGTAAACTCTTGTGATTTTCAAAGGACCTTTGACGACACTCAACAGGTTGACGCCGAAGCTAATGTCTTTCGCTTTGATGAGTGTGTCGCCTGTGAAAGGAGCCGATGATTTTAAGGTGAAATCACTGAGGGTTATTGTGAGGTTGGGGAAATAATGAAAAAATGAAACATCTATCCCCGAAAAATTCAGTTCGGTTTTAAGAGTTTTATTTGCAGTGGATTTAACAACAGCAGCAAGTTTATCCTTTAAAAGGAATGGACTTACAAGCATTAACAGCAGCATGAGAAGTACAAGCCCGAGGCTGATCCCTGAAACCTTAACGAGTTTTTTCATAACAGCTTATTTTTTATTGATGATATTGAACCCGGTGATAACCGGCAGATGATCGGAAGGATAGAGGCCGTTGCGGTTATCGGTGATGATACGATAAGTTTCCACCTGCCAGGTCTGTGCATCTTTTGTGAAAATAAAATCGATAAGATTGCCTTCTTCGGGTTTAAAGGGGAACCCGACAAAAGAATAGGAAGGTTTTTTCAATGAATCGGCTAGGGATGAACGGGTATCCATGATGCTGCCCGATCTGGATTTGACAGTAAGGAGTTTATAAGCTGAATCGGAGGCGGTTGAATTAAAATCGCCGGTAATGATCACGGTTCTGCCGAAACTTATTTCGTCAATTTTTTTCCTGAGCAGTTTGGCGCTTTCAATCCTTGCCTCGACGCTGGCATTGTCAAAATGGGTGTTGAAGATGAAAAAGAGCTGCCCGCTTTCCTTGTCACGTAACATCAGCCAGGTTACTATCCTCGTGCATCCGGTTTTCCAGGATTTGGATCCCGGGACATCAGGGGTTTTGGAAAGCCAGAAATAAGATTCATCCACCTTTGAGAACCTTGAGGTTTTATAGCAGATCGGTGCAAATTCCCCTGCCTTCATACCGTCATCCCTTCCAACCCCAAACCAGGTATATCCTTTCAGGCTGTCCCTGAGGTCGAGCAACTGGGAGTAAAGGACCTCCTGAAGACCGGCCAGGTCGGGGCTGTATTTATGGAAAACCTCGTAAACCATACCCTTGCGATGGTCCCAGTTATACAAGCTGTCAAGAGGGTTGTTATAACGGATATTGAAAGTCATCACACTCATCGGCACGCCCTGCCCCATTGAAGATGCATGGAAGAGGAGGATGAAGGGCAGAAGGATCAGTAGTTTACGCATAGCTGTGTTTTTAGGAGTGAAAAAAAATAATTGTTCCCGGCCATTCAAATTTAAACAACTTTTATGTATATTTGTTGTAAGGCCGTGTGATTTGCATGATTCCTGAAGACTCAGACTAAATTAAACATATATTCTTATGAAAAACTTCCTCATCCCAATTTTCTGCCTTCTTGCCTTAGAGAGCGCATCTTTCGGCCAAACGACCGGAACGACGGTAACTCACAAAAACCAGTATGATGTACTGAATGATGTTTATGTTTCATACGGTTTAGGATCACTTTATTTGTATATAGACCAGAACAGCGGCGGCAGCTGGTCTTACACCTCCCCCGGGAGTTTTATTCTAGGTTACACCCGTTCAATGAACAAGATCATTGGCGTTGGTTTCCAGTTAGCCTATACACCTGTTTCGGGCAAGTATAACTATTCATCTTCGGTCAGCGAAACTGAATACAATAATTATATGCAAGCCCTGGCCAGGATTAAATTCCAGTATCTGAACAAGCCCGGTTTCGGCATGTACTCCGGGATAGCAATAGGGGTGACCATGAATTTTTACCAGAAAACCACTTCGGGCACCACGCTCAACCAGCAAAAATTACTCCCTGCGGGTCAGCTCACACTTCTGGGTTTCAGGGTCGGCCACGGCGCAGCCTTCATGGGAGAGTTCGGGATAGGTACCTTGTCGATTCTCAACCTGGGCTTCAGTTATAAATTCGGGAACTGATATGCTTCAGGGGATTTCACCGGTACGAGCCTCGTTTGTCGGCTTGGTCCTATGGATCCTTATAATGCTTCTGACTTCGGATTGCCTTGCCCAGAATTCCCTCATGCTTGAAAAAGTAGGCAGAGGAAGGAAATTCTTTTTTCACACCGAGGATAAGTTCATGCTCAGGACTGTCAGTCCCGACACCTTCCTTTCAGGGCATATCTGGGATATCGCTCAGAAAAAAATGGTGCTTCAGACCTATATTCCAATTACAGTTCAGTATGATAATATCAGGTATGTTTACAGGGACCATAAGCACCTCAAAAAAATCGGAGTTTACTTCTGTATATTTTCAGGCGTCACATTTTGCGTAATCTCTATCAACCACCTCCTCAATAACGAGCAGGTATTTACCCCCGATATGGCTTACCTTACCCTGCCTTTCCTGGGCGCGGGGATCATCAGTATTTCATGCTCGAGGGAAAGGTTCAGGCTGGGATATAAATGGAAGCTGAAAGTAATGGATATGCCGGTCTTTCCTATAGACGGACGATGATCTCAGATCCCGTCGGAATACACCTCGGCTGCAATATCCCTGAGGTTATAGCGTGATGCCATAGTTTGCCCGTAAGCGCCTGTTGAGCGTATCGCTATGAGGTCACCGCGTTTTGTTTCGCAAAGTATCACTGATTTCCCGAAACAATCGGAGGATTCACATACAGGACCGACTACGTCGTATTTTCTTTTTTTGCCTGTTGATGACAGGTTCTGTATCTTGTGGTAGCTCTGGTACAGGGCCGGCCTGATGAGGTCGTTCATGCCGGCATCGATGATGGCAAAGCTGGTGTTCACGGCTTCCTTGATAAAGAGCACAGTGCTGATCAGGCTTCCGCATTGGGCCACGATAGCCCTCCCGGGTTCAAAATGCAGTTGCTGCCTCCCATGCAGTTCAACCAGGTCGCTGAAGATCCTGAAGTAGGACTCAAAATCGGGTATACTGCATTTATCAGGTTCGCCGTAATCAACACCCAGCCCGCCTCCTACATTAATAATATCCGCAGTGAATCCCTGCTCAGTGAACCATGAATTGATCTCATTTACACGGTCGCAAAGGCTTTTGAACACATCCAGGTCGGTGATCTGCGAGCCTATATGAAAATGCAGACCCTGTAACTCCAGCCTGTCGAGTGAACGCAGCCTGTCTAGCACAGCATCAAATTGCCAGGGCAGTATGCCGAACTTGTTCTCTTCGAGGCCTGTGGTGATATACCTGTGGGTGTGTGCATCCACATTGGGGATGATACGTAGCGAAATGCGGGCTTTCTTGTCCATGTCAGATGCCAGTTCCTGAATGACCTCCATCTCCTGAAGCGATTCCACGTTAATGCTTTGTATCCCGCTGCCCAGGGCAAGCCTCAATTCATCATCCGTTTTTCCTACTCCTGCAAACACAATCCTGTCTGCCGGGAAGCCATGGGCCAGGGCCATGCTCACTTCATTCCCGCTGACACAATCGGCCCCAAGCCCGTTACTGCTGATGAGATCGAGGATCCTGGCATTGGAATTGGCCTTTAACGCGTAATGAAGGTGAAAACCATGGCGGTCAGCCTCCTGCAAACACCTGCTGATGGTGGCATTCAGCAGGCCCAGGTCATAGTAATAGAAAGGAGTGCGGATCTGCCTGAACTTTTCTGTGATTCCCGTGTTGAACATGATTGAGGATGTCAGTGGTTGAAAAGATGTGCGCTGAGAGCGTTCAGGGCCTGGCTTTTAAAGGAAGAGGGGATCAGGATGGAAATATTATGCTGGCTCCCCCCGTAGGATATCATCCTCACCGGTATCCCGCTGAGTGCAGTGAATACAAGCCTTGCAGCATCGCTTCCTTCGGTTATGCCTTCTCCCACGGCCGAAATAATGGTTTGATCATGATCGGTCTCAACCGAACCATAATGCTTCAGGTCGTCAACAATCCGTGAAAGCCGGCTGGTATCATCAATAGTGAGCGAAACACTGATCTCCGAAGTGGTGATCATGTCAATGGGAGTTTTATAGATCTCGAAAATCTCGAAAACCTTACGCATGAATCCATACGCCAGTAGCATCCTCCCTGATTTTACGCGAATCGCCGTGATCCCGTCTTTTGCAGCGATGGCCTTGATGCCTTTACCGCTTACCTTATCGGTAATTGCTGAACCTGCGGCTTCCGGATCCAGGGTGTTCTTGATGATCACCGGGATGCCTGCAACCTTGGCGGGAAGTATGGTGGATGGATGCAGTATCTTGGCCCCGAAATAAGCAAGCTCTGCTGCTTCGTCAAACGAAAGCTCGGCAATGGCATGAGTGTTTTGCACGTACCTGGGATCATTATCGTGAAACCCGTCAATATCTGTCCAGATCTGTATGGCACCGGCATTGATCGCAACACCTATCAGTGAAGCAGAATAATCGCTTCCGCCGCGCTTCAGGTTATCTATCTCACCAAAGGCATTCCGGCAGATGAACCCCTGGGTAATGAAAAATGTTTTGCCGGGGTATTTCTCCATTTCCCTCTTCAGGTTCTCTTTTATATAAAACTGGTCAGGCTCCTGTTCCCTGTCTATCCTCATGAAATTCAGCGCCGGCAGCATCACTGCGTCTATCATGTTCTCATGGCAATACATTTCGAACAATGCAGTCGAAAGCAATTCTCCCTGGGCTACGATACATTTCAGCTCATTTGAAGTAAACAGGTCCCGGGTAAAGGAGCGGATATAACTGAAATGTTCCTTCAGCAGGTCAAGGGCTGGTTTCAGGGCGCTGGCTTCAGGGAACAATTCCCCGGCTACCGTTTTGTATTTTTTCTCAAGCAGGTTTATCTTGTCGTGGGCCGCGTCGGTATTCTTTTTTGTGAGGTAATCTGCGATCTCAAGCAGGTTGTTGGTGGTTCCCGACATAGCCGAGAGCACTACAATCCTGGGCCCGGGGTATGAAGAAGCAAGCCTGGCGACAGCAATCATCCTTTCGGCCGATCCCACGGATGTGCCGCCGAATTTCATGATATTCATATCTTATCTGAATTTAAACTGAATAAAATTACGGGGCACAAAAGTATGAAAAATATATCTACCGGGTTACATATGAATTGGTGTCGAGATAAAAAATTTCTACATTCGTAAAGAATTTGTGCAAACAGGGAAATATGTTACACACTGGAGAATTTCGCATCAAAATCCTGGCCTTGATGATTTCGGCCCTTATTATCCTTCCGTCATTGCTGAATGCCCAGGAAAATAAGGCTGCCAATGATTCGATCCGGGCTGCATCAACCGCATACCCTGTCAATCCTTTCGGGAAAACGCTTTTTTATATCAGGGCCCATATCGGTCCGTATTCAGCTGAAAGCCGGGCTGAATTGATCACGGGGATCATTCAAAAACTGGCAGAAGATCCTTTTTTTTCTGCAGATTCCCTTAAGATCGTTCATGATGAATCGGAGATCGACGTGGTATATGGAGACAGGGTTATAACCGCGGTATCCCCCTCAGATGCGAAGGCTGAAAACAAACCGGCCGACATCATTGCTTTTGAGCGGCATAAAGTCATTGCATCTGCCATCAGGGAATACATCCATCAGAATTCCGATGCGGGGATCTTTAAAAGCATCATTTTCTCAGGTATCGTCCTTGTCCTTCTCATATTGTTCATTTACCTTGTCAACAAACTCTACTATTTCCTGGATAAAAGAATACATGACAAAAAAGCAGGGATACTTTCAAAAATAAAGATCAAAGATTACCAGGTAATAAATGACAGCTATCAGAAAAGGTTATTCCACATCCTTAACGTGATCATACGATATATCCTGATCATTCTGCTGTTTTTTACCGCGCTTGGATTGACAGGTTATATGTTGCCATGGACAAAGGTTTATTCCCTGATCTTCCTGGATTTCATCCTGAGCCCCTTAAAAAGTTTCCTGCATACACTCTGGTTCTTCATCCCGAATCTCATCACGATAATTGTCATTATTTTCATTTCAACCCTGGTCATCCGCTTTTTCAGGTTCCTTAAAGTTGAAATTGAAAAAGGCGAAATCAAACTCAAAGAATTTTATCCCGAATGGGCTTTACCCGTATTCAATATCATCAGGTTCCTGGTATGGGTGTTTACAATAATCCTGGTATATCCTTACCTGCCAGGGTCTGACTCAAAAGTTTTCCAGGGTGTTTCGGTACTGGTGGGCCTTCTCTTTTCCATTACATCGGCCAGCATACTGGGAAACCTGGTTGCAGGTTTCGCCCTCACGTTTACAAGGGCCTTCCAGATTGGCGACAGGATCAAGGTTGGCGACAATATTGGCGATGTGGTTGAAAAGACCATGGCAGTTACAAAGATCCGCACCATCAAGAACGAGATCATCACCATTCCCAACAGCAAGATCAGCGCCTCCGAAGTTGTCAATTACACAACACTTGCCGGTGAGGACGGCCTGATCCTTCATACAACGGTCACCATAGGTTATGATGCTCCCTGGAGGCAGGTCCACAAGCTGCTTATTGATGCGGCAAGGGCAACTGACCTGATACTGCATGAACCTGAACCTTTTGTGTTCCAGACCAGCCTCGACGATTTTTATGTGAGTTACCAGATCAACGCCTATACGAGGGATGCACAAAAGATGGCGGTTATCCTTTCTGACCTTCACAGGAATATCCAGGAAAGCTTCAATAATTCAGGAGTTGAGATCATGTCGCCCCATTACAGGGCCCTGCGTGAAGGGAACAGGATTGCAATTCCAGAGGATTATATTCCGAAAGAATACCAGTCGCCTGGTTTTATTGTGAAGACAGGGGAGAAATAGAAGGCAGCAGAAGTAAGAAATCAATAATAATTAGTTACTGTAATTTGTACATGGTACATGGTACATTGTACATTCATTCTCATCCTACCTGGATAGCGATCCTCCGGGGTTTTCCTTTTTGATACACGGTTTTTCCATACTGCCTGCCCAGGCGGTACATGGGATAGAGGTCCCATACGACAGCCGATACCTTTTCGAGGTGGAATTCTTTGGTCGGGTCTTTCAGGTCGTTAAGCAGTTCTTTGGGAAAAGCCCTGTCGCGCCGGCAGATCTCCCAGTCGCGTATGGCATCAAGCAGTTCCGGTGTGAGAGGGTTATTTCTTAACGCCTTAAGGCTTGTAGCCATGCCGAAACCTGCGTTATAACCTGCTGCCCGGGCCAGCATCCATTCCATCTCTTCCAATGTAGTGCTGTCGGTAAGAAGGTACCAGCCCAGCATATGAGGCATAAGGTTCCGGTCGAAAAGGCCCTGGTTGTCGATGCGGTATTGCTGCATGCTCTCGGTAAACCCGCCGTTCCAAGGCTCTCCCCAGTTACAGTAGGTATTGATATGCCAGTAGAAAGGCTTCGACATGCTGGTCCCGTTAAGGACCATATGATCGAGGTTATCGTAAAATGTTTTTGCGAAAAGTTCCTGGGCATAATCTCCCTGTCCTGAAGCAAGACATCCTTCGAAGCCGTCGAAATCCATCTGGGAGAACCCTGTTTCGTTGAATCGTTTTGCCAGGTTTAATGCGATTTCCTGCTGAAGTTCCAGGTTCGGGAAAAACACCATGTACGGGTGGTCAAGCAGTTTTTCTATTTTTTCTGTTGCCGGATGAGGTGAAGGTTTGGTGCCGAATGCTCCCCGTTTGCAAGATGTCAGCCTGAATGGTTTGACTTCGGAGGCTCCTCCGTAGGTGATCAGTTCGTCTCCGATGCGAACAGTATGGAGCCAGTCGGCTTTGGTATTCGTGAAATATTTTACCGATTCGACCATGATCACCGAATCGTTTTCGGTCAGAGGAACGGCGAGAATGCTTCCGCCGGTAATGGCAAGACGTTTATCGGGAACGGGAGTGACGTAGGCATCGTTGGTGTTTATGAAATTTGTAAGGGTATGCGCCCCGAGGAGGATGTTTTTGCTTTTTGCTTTTTCCGTGCATGTTTTCAGGCCCCGGAGGCCGTGCGGAAAAAATTCAGGGTTCAGCTCATAATGTCCCCAGCTGGCCCATGCATTCATATGATACAAGGTCTGGAGGTTGGCACGGCTTGTATATTCGAGCAGTTCATCAATGGT
Source organism: Bacteroidota bacterium (assembly GCA_037141915.1). Taxonomy (GTDB): domain Bacteria; phylum Bacteroidota; class Bacteroidia; order Bacteroidales; family FEN-979; genus CAIRDP01. Next base: position 8,775 of record JBAXBP010000016.1, read on the forward strand.
TTCTTCAGAATAATCTGCAATGAGATAGGATCTTCCCGAACGGGGAGAACGCTTAGCCCAGTTTCCTTCAAACAGGGGGTGGGGGAGCCCTTCTGCAAGTTCTATCGCCCCGATACGATCAAGGATTTCTTTGCTTTTGCATGCGAACAGGGCAACTTTCGATCCTTTTACAGTTTCACCTTTTACAGGTTCTACCGGCATATCGGGGAACTGCCCCCACCATCCGCTGACTGTTCGTTCGCGTGAACGGTCCATGCTGTATGCCTGGATCACCGATCCGTATTCGGTTTTTTTCGCCGAGCTGCTTCTTGAAGGATCGGAACCTTCATCATTCAGGGGAAAACCGCCAAGGGTCTTGACATTCAATGGCATCAATCCTATGGCTGTTGAATCGTTACAGACCACTCCGATTATTTCTGCAACAGTCTTGTTAAGGGCCAGGGGAACCGGTCCCCAGCTTACCAGGTTTACGAGGCCTTCGGGCACGACCTCGCTGATCTCAAAAGAAAGGTATTCTGGTTTTTCAGTCACTATTAACGTGATGCTTACATTGTTTTTCGGGTAGAACAATCGGATGGACCTTGCTTTCTCCTGTATTGTGAGGCTTTCAGGAGACTCCCATCCGGCAGCAGTCTTTATTTTAAGAAGAAAAGAGGGGTTCCCCTTAAAGAGAAATTCTTCATTCCCGTGCTGGCATCCCAGGGATTTCAACTGCCCCTGTTTTCCCAGTTCAATTTTCAGTTCTTTGCTGCTGAACCTTGCCTGGGCTGCGGCCAATCCATATAACAGGAAACCTGTAAGGATTAAAAGGCAGGTCATAATCGTTTGTTTTTTCATGCTTCAGCTGTTTTGGTTTAAAGTGCTTTGCAGGCTTCTCCCGTTCCCGGTAAATCCAGGGGGCAAAAAGATTACCCACCCGGGTTTTGCCGACCCCCCAGGGAACAACCGCCTTGTGATCCGCTGTTTTCAAAAACCTGTGTTCTTGGAACGATTCCAAATTCGAGTGTAAACCTATGATTTTTTCCTGAAAATTATTTTTCGCTGCCTATTTTTATTACATTTAAAACGTCAAAATCAATTAATTGTTAATTAATTAACGATGGATTATAAAATTCTTAAAATCTCGATTGCCGACCGCATCGCCACGGTAACAATCAGCCGCCCGGCCGTTTTGAACGCGCTCAGTTCGGAGTTTTTCAAAGAGATGAACCATTGCCTCGACGACCTGGAACCCAGGGATGATGTGAGGGTTGTCGTCATTACGGGTGAAGGCAAGGCTTTCGTTGCCGGTGCCGACATTTCAGAGATGTCGGGGATGACACCCGAACAGGGCACCGCTTTTTCGAAGTTCGGGCAGACCACTTTTGACCGTATTGAAAATTTCAGGGTCCCGGTGATCGCTGCCGTGAACGGTTTTGCATTGGGTGGCGGTTGCGAACTGGCGATGTCATGTGATTTCAGGGTTGCAAGCAAGGCTGCTAAATTCGGCCAGCCGGAAATGAGCCTTGGGCTGATCCCGGGTTATGCCGCGACGCAGCGCCTTTCGAGGATCGCTGGAATCGGAAACGCATTGTACCTTCTTGAAACTGCCGATATTATCACCGCCGATGATGCGCTGAGGATGGGACTTGTGCAAAAAGTCGTTGAACCTGAGATCTTCATGGAAGAAGTTATGAAGCTGGCCGGCAAGATTGCTGCCAACGGATCACAGGCCGTGCCGTCGGTTAAGAAAATGACACGAATGGGGGCAGCCATGCCTTTTGATGCAGGATGCAGGATGGAAGCTGAGGAATTCGGGAGACTTTTCGGGGAAGCCGCCACCCGGGAAGGGATGAAGGCGTTTATGGAGAAGAGGAAGCCTATATGGTAATAAAAAAGAATACTCGAATAATCGAATAACGAATGATGAATTTTGAATTGAATACTCGAATACTCGATTTTTGAATTTTGAATTTTATTTTTTCTATATCAGATAATTCGCCATTCTTAATTCTTTATTCGAGTATTCGAGTATTCACAGGATAAACCAAAAACCAAATCATAAAACCAATGACTTACGAAGAAAGATTACAGCATGTCTCGGTGCTTGGTGCCGCCGGTAAAATGGGAAGCGGCATACTGCTGCTTACAGCGGTTGAGATGGCCGACCTGAGCCTTAAGCCCGGGAACAAAGGCAAGACCTTTGTCCTGAATGCCATCGATATGTCGGATGAGGCTCTTGCGGGCGTGATGCGTTACCTCAGGGCCCAGATCCTCAAAATCGCAGAAAAGAAGGTCAATGCACTTAGGCAGATCTACACCGATCGCCGAGACCTGGTTGATAATGACGAGATCATTGCCCAGTACATTTTCGATGTGATGAACGTGGTTAGGCCCACCACCAGGCTTGAAGCAGCTTATGATTCAAACCTGATCTTTGAAGCCATCAGGGAAGACTCGGCACTGAAGGTCAAAATATTCTCCCAGATCAACCAGAACAATCCAAAGCAACCCTGGTTCTTCACCAACACTTCATCGATCCCCATCACGGTCCTGGATGAGGGCGCAGGGCTTGGCGGGCGCATCATCGGATTTCATTTCTACAATCCTCCCGCTATTCAGAAACTGGTGGAAGTCATCCACAGTAAGCAAACTTTAAAAGAAGTAGATGAGTTTGCCCTTGCATATGCAAAGAACCTCAGGAAGATAGTTGTACCGGCCCATGACATTGCAGGGTTCATAGGTAACGGGCATTTCATGCGCGACATACTTTACGCCGTGGAGGTGGTCCATATCCTTATGGACAAAGGCATGTCGATAGCTGAAGCAATTTATGCAACGAACCGTATCAGCCAGGAGTCCCTGGTGAGGCCTATGGGTATTTTCCAACTCATAGACTACGTTGGTGTGGACGTTTGCAGTTTCATCATGTTCGTGATGAACCCGTATACCAAAGACGAGGAGATCCACAGCAAACTGCTCGACAAGTTACTGGAGCAGGGAATAAAAGGCGGACAGTATTCCGACGGTTCCCAGAAGGACGGCGTCATGAAATATGAGAAAGGCAGGATAGTTGCTGTTTATGATCCCCTGAAAAGCGAATATGTGCCGGTGAGCCAGATGCAGGCTGCCGTGGAAGCAAAACTGGGCGCCATGCCGGCTGCACCAGCCTGGAAAGCCGTGGTGGGAAACAAGGCTAAGGACGAGATCCTGAAACCCTACTTTACCCAACTGAAATCGGCCGATACGCTCGGGGCTGAGATTGCAAGGAATTATGCGAAAAAATCAAAGGAAATCGGCAAACACCTTGTTGCTAGCGGAGTTGCATACAACGATGCAGATGTGAACACTGTGCTGCTTACCGGGTTTTTCCATGCTTATGGCCCGATCAACGAGTATATGGATTGAGCATGAGGGATGCAGGATGCAAGATGCAGGATAAAAAGTGTTGTTTGTTTTAAAATTATTTTGAGATGAAAAAACTGAGAAGAAAAGTATACATGGTGGCCGGTTACAATACCATTTCGATGGGGAGCGGCCGCAAGGAATTCCATCCGAAAAAAGACCGCCCGGGGCTTGAAGATTATATAAAAGAAGCAGGGCAGGGCACGCTGAAGATGATTGGAGGTGCCCAGAACGTGGATGAGTGCGTAATCGGAAATTTTATGGCTTCGCGTTTCAACAGACAGGCCAACCTGGCTGCATTTTTTCCTTTTATTGACGAGGGATTGCGTTATAAACCGGCGATCCGCGTTGAGGGAGCCTGCGGGACCGGCGGACTGGCCCTGATGAGCGGGATAAAAAGCATACTTGCCGAGACGGCCGAAGTAGTTCTGGCTGTGGGGTTCGAGGTTCAGAACACGGTGAAAGCTATTTATTGTGCCGACTTCCTGGCTCCGGCCGGGTGGGCTGCGATGCGCAAGGACGGGCATGCTTATTTCTTCCCGGGGCAGTTCAGCGAGAGGGCAGGGGCATATTTTGAAAAATTCGGAAGGGAAATGACCCGTAAGGGATTTGCCCGCTGGTACCGTAATGCGATAGAAAATGCCAGGTTGTGCCCCACTGCACAGGAGTACCATAATACAACCAAAGACCTTGAAGCTGCGGCAATGGTGGAGCCCAATGCCAAGGCATTTCTTGAAAACCTGACAGCCCTGGATTGTTCCAAGGTGTCGGACGGGGCTTCGGCTATTGCCATCATGAGCGAGGAAGGCCTGAAACGTTGCGGGATTCCTGTTTCTGATGCCATTGAAGTGGTTGGTTTCGGGCAGGTGGAAGAAGATATAACAAAGCCACCTCCTGACAAGACGGCCCTGACGACCATGAAACAGGCTGTTTCGAATGCACTGGATTTTGCAGGGATCACTATCGACAAAGTAGCCACGGCCGAGATACACGACTGTTTTACCGTTGCCGGGATCATGGCTGTTGAGGCTTTAGGCCTGGCTGAGCACGGCAAAGGACCTGAATATGTAATTGCAGGGAATACCGCCAGGGACGGGAAATTCCCGATCAATACCACTGGCGGGCTCATCGGCTGGGGGCATCCCACCGGGGGTACCGGCGTTCATATGGCCGTGACCTTATGGGAACAACTCAAAGGCAGGGCCGGCGCAGCCCAGGTGAATATTCCCGATGACCGTCCATATGGCCTTATGGCGAATATGGGAGGTGATGACAAGACGCTGGTGAGCATTGTGTTTAAAAAGTAAGAAGGGAATACTCGAATACTCGAATACCGAATGCTGAATTTTGAATGATGATCAGTTCCAGTTCTTAATTCAAAATTCGTTATTCGAGTATTCGATTATTCAATTTAATCTTTCAATAATATCCGGATCCTGATGCATAACCGAATAACTTCCCTCTTCGGCATAGATTACCCGATAGTGCAGGCGGGTATGATCTGGTGCAGCGGCTGGAGGCTTGCTGCGGCAGTGAGCAATGCAGGCGGGCTGGGTCTTATTGGGGCAGGATCGATGACACCGGAAGTATTGGAGGAGCACATTAAAAAATGCAAGGCTGCGACAAAGAGGCCTTTCGGGGTGAATGTCCCTCTGATTTACCAGTACGTGGAGCGCCAGCTCGAAATAATTGCTGCAGAAGGTGTTAAAATCGTATTTTCTTCGGCCGGCAACCCGGCCAGATACACTTCCTGGCTTAAAGAGCGTGGGATTACCGTGGTTCACGTGGTTGCCAGTGCAAGGTCTGCGGTGAAATGTGAACTGGCCGGGGTTGACGCGGTTGTTGCTGAAGGGTTTGAAGCAGGCGGGCATAACGGGCGCGAGGAGACAACGACATTCGCGCTGGTTCCGATGGTGAGAAAGTCGGTGCAGATACCGCTGATAGCGGCCGGTGGCGTAGCCACCGGCCGCGGAATGCTCGCCGCTATGGTACTCGGTGCCGACGGAGTCCAGGTTGGATCAAGATTCGCTGCATCTGAAGAATCATCGGCGCATCCGGCATTCAAACAAAAAATAACAGAAGTGAAGGAAGGCGATACCATGCTGTCACTGAAAAAACTTATCCCTGTCCGACTCATCCGAAATGCATTCTTTCAGCAGGTCAGTGATTCGGAAAATAAGGGAGCAGGTGATGAAGAACTGCGGGAGTTGCTTGGAAAAGGCAGGGCCCGGCTGGGAATGTTTGATGGAAATACCGAAGAAGGTGAACTGGAAATAGGACAGGTTGCAGCAATGATAGACAGGGTGCAGCCTGCCGGGGAGATCGTGAAAGAGATTATTGAGGAATATGACCTGGCCAGAAAAGAGATAACCCGGTAACCCAGTCATCACAGAAAACATAAACAAGATTCAAATTTACTACCATGAATTTCGAACTAACTGAAGAACAGAAAATGATCCGCGACTCTGCAAGGGATTTTGCACATCGCGAACTTCTCACCGACGTGCTTGAACGCGATGCTAACAGCATCTATCCGGCTAAACATATCCGTCGTCTTGCCGAACTGGGTTTCCTTGGGATGAATGTTTCTCCCGAATGGGGAGGCGGGGGCATGGACAATATTTCCTATGCAATAGCTATTGAAGAAATTGCGAAATGCGACGCTTCAGTTGCGGTGATCCTTGCAGTTCATAATTCACTTGCCTGTTACGGTATTGAACATTTCGGGACCAAAGAACAGAAAGAGAAATACCTGAGACCATTGGCTACCGGTGAGAAAATAGGGGCTTTCCTTTTATCCGAACCTGAAGCCGGCTCCGACGCTTCCTCCCAGCGTACAACAGCGATCGATAAAGGTGACCATTACGTACTTAACGGGGTGAAGAACTGGATCACCAGCGCCGATAAAGGCTCTACATACCTGGTCGTTGCCCAGACCAACCCGGGGATTAAAACCAAAGGGATCAATGCCTTCATTGTAGAACGTAACTCACCCGGCATTACACTTGGTCCGCATGAGGATAAAATGGGGATGCGAAGTTCCGATACACATTCTGTAATGTTTACTGATGTGGTTGTACCCAAGGAAAACAGGATAGGAGAAGACGGTTTCGGCTTTAAGTTTGCAATGAAACTTCTTGAAGGCGGCAGGACCGGGATAGCCGCCCAGGCTTTGGGTATTGCCGAAGGAGCTTACGAAAGAGCCCTGAAATACTCAAAAGAGCGCAAATCTTTTGGCATAGAGATCATCAATCACCAGGTCATTGCTTTCAAGCTGGCCGACATGATTACACGTATTGAAGCTGCAAAAAACCTTGTTTACAAAGCAGCCTGGCTGAAAGATAATTGCCAGCCATACGGAACAGCCAGTTCCATGGCCAAGCTTTACGCAGCCGATACCGCAATGTGGGTAACCACCGAAGCCGTACAGATCCATGGTGGCTACGGCTATGTGAAGGAATACCATGTTGAACGCCTGATGCGTGAAGCCAAGCTGACACAGATTTACGAAGGAACTGCCGAGATCCAGAGGATTGTGATCGCACGGGCCGTTTCCAAAGAATAAACAGGGATTCACCCCGGGGCTGAACTCTGGCCCTTGGGTCCGCCCCTGAATCGTGGGTTTTACCGGGAGAGATAAATGATCCCGGGCTGTTTCAGTAAGATGCCGCAGTCAGTTTTACTGCTTCAACTGAGGGCGTTGCCTTGAAAAACCTGCTCTCAAACTTCGAACTGTCAAACAGGTACGCATACTTATACTGGTAAGCCATTTCCACGCTTTCCTTGGCAAGATGGTTGAACAGCCCGCCCATGCTAAGCATCCATGGCTTCATCACTGAGTATTTCGGATCTGCCCCCATTACCATGGCTGCCGTTGAAATAAATTCATGACCTGTCAGCGCATCCCCGGCGGTGGGAAGATGCCACACCTGGTCAAAAGCATCAGTTGTGTTCCCCAGGAGGGCAACGGCTTTACCCAGGTCGGGAGTAAAGGAGAATGAATGCTTTACTTTGTCGTTGCCCAGCCAGGTTGCACTTTTCCTGTCCTTCAGCTTCAGAAACACCATAGCATGCATGAATGTATTGAAGGCGCCGGGTCCCAGGAAATCGGCCGAACGGGCGATCAATGCGTGAAGGTCCCCTTTTTTAACTTCATCCATGAGGTAGTTTGCAATGCCGGCCCTGATCCCGCCCTTGCGGCTGCATGGATTATATGGAGTTTCTTCGGTCATCTTCCCGCTCACCAATCCATACATATAAACATTATCAAGGAATACCAGCCTGGCCTTGTGTTTTTTGCAGGCCAGAACCACATTCTCCATGATCCTGGGCCAGCTTGCAGCCCACACCTTTGTATCATACAGCAGCCCTGCCAGTAGGTAAACCACATCGGAACCCTCAACCGCGCTGGCAGTCCTCTCCGAATCAAGCAGGTCCACAATGAACAGTTCTTCTTTTCCGGTATATGGTTTCGGATTCCTTCCTGCAAGCCTGATGCGATCGGTATATTGCGGAAGTACAGGTACCAGTTCCTTGCTGATAGAACCACCGCTGCCTAAAATAGTCTGCATTATTCAAAGTTTTTAAGTTTCAACACAAATATAGATAAGAATTGTATTTCAGGCTGAACCTGATTTTATTTCAAAAAAAAATCTATTTTTGCCTCATGAATTCCACCCTTATCACAGCCATTTTATTTATCAACATCGCCTGCCTCCTGTATACTGTAGGAGTTTGGGCCGAAAGGATACAGATGCGGCTGAAATGGTGGCATCTCGCATTTTTCTGGGCAGGGTTTGTAGCCGATACTACAGGCACCACTGCCATGAGCATCATCAGCGGAAGCCTGTTCAGGGGCACTTTTCACGGAATCACCGGGAACATCGCAATCCTCCTTATGCTGTTCCACGCCGTTTGGGCAACGATTGTGCTGGTGAGGAAAAATGAAAAACAGATTGCAAATTTCCACAAATTCAGCCTGTTCGTCTGGGTCATCTGGCTCATCCCCATGATCAGCGGAATGGTTTTCGGCGCAACACACTAAACCGTGATCCGTGATCCGTGAATCGTGAATCGTGAACCGGATTACGATTCACCGTTCACCGCATGGTTTTCCACTTTACAACAACATTCTTTTTTGCAGGCAATGAGTGCAGGTATGCATAAATTGCCCCAAGGTCTTTTGCATCCATCCCGGCATACATGGTCCATGGCATAATGCTAGTCATATCGTTCCTGCCCAGTTTCCCTGAGTTGTAAACAAGAGGGTCATATCCCTTGAACCGTTTGATGAAATCCTCACGGCTCATTTTGCCTATACCGGTTTCAGGATCAGGTGTGATATTCGGGGAAGTAAGCACACCACTGGGCATGACAAATTCCCTGCCGCCTGCAAATGCCAGTGATTTCACGATCTGGCCGTGCTTTGCAGTAGTATGGCATTCTATGCAGGCCGCAGCTCTTACGAGGTATTCCCCGTATTTAATGCTGTCGTCAGATGAAGGTTTTGTTGAAGGCCGGGCCTTCCTGGGGAAGGTCCTCACGACAAGGTTCATCGGGAAAGCGGGATCAGATGCGGGAGGAGTGCTCCTGATCGCAGGAAGGGTACGAATATAGGCGATAATCGAGTAAATATCTTCATTGTCAAGAGTCCCGTAAGCAAAATATGGCATAATGGGGAACAAAGCCTTGCCGTCTCTGCTTTCCCCGCTGGTAATAGCCCTGTAAATCTCGGCATCAGTCCAGTTCCCAAGATTGAAAGGAGTGATGTTCGGGGAGGAAAATGCACCTGGGAATCCCAGTTTCTGATCGAAAACCTCCCCGCCTTTTCCAAGAGTGCCAGCCACCGGCGGACCGGAAAATTTTTCCCAGTCCCGGGCTGAATGGCAATCCATGCATACAGTGACATGGTTGGCGAGATATTGCCCGCGTGCTATTCGTTCGGGGGTGGCCTGTACCGAAACAGCCTGCAACTGAACATTTGGTAGCGCGAAACGGATATACAGTATCACTGCAATCACCATAAGGACCAAGGCTGCCAGAAGGCCTCCCAGTATCCATGCCCATGTTTTTTTCATAAGCGAGCCTGATGTATTTGGGTTTCTCCATACAAAGATGGCACAGAATTAAGCCTTTGTCAACATTTAAATGAATTATTTTTGCTTTTTTAATGACTGCGGATGAGATCCGGGTACTGGCCCGGTAAAGAAATAAACAATGGATAATGGCGGAGTGATCAGAATTATCAATGCTTCCGAGAATAACCTGAAATCGGTTACCCTGGATATTCCCGTGAACAAATTTGTCGTTGTTACAGGTGTTTCCGGCTCAGGCAAATCGTCCCTGGTCTTCGATGTGATATACCGGGAAGCTGAATCCAGGTATTTCGGCTCTTTCTCGTCTTATGCCCGTCAGTTCCTTGGTAAAATGAAGCGTCCGGAAGTGGAAAGGATAGAAGGCCTGACACCTGCAGTGGCCGTTGACCAGGGTTCCGTGATTAACAATCCGAGATCCACCGTCGGCACCATCAGCGGGATCTACGATCATCTGCGGTTATTATATGCCCGCACCGGAACGTTTGCTGAAAATGCATCCCCCAGCCCGCATCCCGCATCCTGCATCCCGCATCCTGCATCTTCTTTAAACCGCAGCCTTTTCTCTTTCAATTCCCCCGAAGGGGCCTGCCCCCATTGCAAAGGGTTGGGAGTTGAAGACCGCCTTGACCCAGATCTGCTGGTTGAGGATGAGACAAAGTCAATCCGCCAGCGGGCTATGACAATAACCACCCCCAACGGTTACATCATGTATTCGCAGGTCACGCTTAATGTACTTGACCAGGTTTGCAGGGCCGAAGGTTTCAATATAGATATTCCCTGGAAGGACCTTACATCTGTAAATAAGCAGGTGATATTTTACGGAAGTGATAAAATTGAGATCCCGTTTGGGAAACATCCGCTGGAATCAAGGATGAAATGGAGCGGGATCACGGCAAAGCCCCGTGAAATGGGAGTTTACAAGGGTGTCATCCCGGTAATGGAAGAGATACTGAAGCGTGACAGGAATAAAAACATACTCAGGTTTGTACGTACTTCCCCCTGTTCCGCATGCGGGGGTAAAAGGCTTAATCCCAAAGCACTTTCCGTCACGGTAGGAGAATGGGATATCGCATTCCTGTCGGCAATGCCTGTTACGAAAATGGTTGAGATCCTGCAGTCAGTTAAATTCAGTGACGGCCATAAGGAAGCTGCTGAGGAGATAATACAAAGCATTGCCTCCCTGGCCGGCAACATGAAGCAACTGGGGCTTGGGCATCTTTCGATCAGCAGGGAGTCGGGTAACTTATCTGCAGGGGAGTCGCGCCGTCTGAAACTTGCAACCCAGCTTGGATCGGGCCTCAGCGGGATGACCTATGTACTTGATGAACCATCGATAGGTCTGCATAGTACTGAAGTCCTGTCACTGATCTCAGTCCTGAAACAGCTCCGCGACCAGGGAAACAGTGTGATCGTAGTTGAACATGACGAGGAATTCATCAGGCATGCCGATCATCTTTTGGATATTGGACCGGGGCCAGGTATTTACGGTGGAAAGGTATTGGTAAACTGTCCTGTTCCGGAACTTGAAAAGCTTCCGGGAGATGTCATTTCGGCCAGCAAGACCTTGTCTTATTTCTTCGGATTGTCACGTATAGCGTTTCCTGCATTCTCCCGCAAAGGACAAGGAGAACTTACGATAAGCGGCGCTTCACACCACAACCTTCAGCATATTTCTGGTCCCATTCTCCTCAATGCCCTGAATGTTGTCACCGGGGTTTCAGGCGCGGGTAAAGCCAGCCTGGTGCATCAGACTCTGGGAAGTTTTCTGAGAATGCAATTGAATGGAAGCAATGAAGAGATCGGGAAGTTTGATTCCATTGAAGGCTGGGATTCAATAAAACGCCTTGTAGAAATCGACCAGTCACCCATAGGCCGCACTCCCCGAAGCAATCCTGCCACTTATACCGGGCTTTTTGATCATATCAGGGACCTCTTTTCGTCATTGCCCGAATCGCTTGCAAGAGGTTACGGCAAAAGCAGGTTTTCCTTCAATACCCAGGGAGGCCGTTGCGAGGAATGCCAGGGCGCCGGTTATAAGGAAACCGGGATGCATTTTATGGGGAATGTTGAAACCCTGTGCGAAACCTGCAATGGCAAGCGTTTCGACCTTGAAACCCTGGAAGTGCTTTTTAAGGGTAAAAATATTTACGAGGTTCTGGAAATGCCGGTTGCCGAAGCCCTGTCTTTTTTTGAAGAAGAAAAGAAGATACTGCGCTACCTTCAAACCATGGACGAGCTGGGGCTTGGTTACCTCACGCTGGGGCAGCGTTCCTCGACTCTCAGCGGGGGGGAAGCCCAGAGGGTGAAGCTGGCAACGGAACTTGCAAAACCTGCATCATCGCGCACCCTGTATATACTCGATGAGCCGACTACCGGCCTGCATAACGATGATGTGAAAAAACTCCTGATCTGCCTGAACGGCCTTGCAAGCCACGGCCATACCATGATCTGCATAGAACATCATCCGGCTTTATTAAAATTAGCAGACCGTGTGATACAACTCGGCCCCGGAAGCGGGGAAGAAGGAGGGCAGGTTGTATTCGCCGGCTCAGGAGAAGAATATATTCGTGAGGATGCATTAAATAATCAAATTTCGCTACCTCGCTACTTCGCTGCTTCGCTACTTTCTCAAAACCAGGAACTGGTTTTGAGAAACGTCACCACGAATAATCTGAAAGGAATCAACGTTACCATCCCCACGGGCTGCCTCACTGTTATCACAGGTGTTTCGGGCAGCGGCAAGTCCTCACTGGCTTTTGACACCATTCATGCTGAAGCCAGGAACCGTTTTATGAGCAACTTCTCTGCTTATGCGCGGTCCCGGATAGGAATGAAGGATAAGCCTGATTTTGAGGAAATACAGGGACTGAGACCCACTTTTGCAGTTGACCAATCGGGCGTACAGTCCAACCCCCGCTCCACAGTCGGCACATTCACGGGTATATATGACCTTTACAGGCTCCTGTTTTCAAGAGCTGCAGAACCTGTGCGACAAATACATTCGTACATTGTACATGATACATTGTCCATTCCTCAACGTCCTCTCTCGACATTCTTCTCCTTTAACAGCATACAGGGCGCCTGCCCCGAATGCGGCGGATTGGGCATGCTTACACTCTGCGATCCATCCAGACTTATCACCAACCCTGAACTTCCCATCATCAATGGTGCCATGGATGGAAGCAAAACCGGTAAATTTTACGGTGATCCCTACGGACAATATGCTGCCACCTTAAAAGCAGTGGGGGAGAAGTATGGAATAGCTTTCGGCCTCCCATGGAATGAACTTCCGGAGGAAGGGAAACAGATTGCTTTAAACGGTTGCGGGGATGAGACCTATGATGTAAGCTGGGAATTTCTGCGGAATAACCGAAGCGGCACCCATCATTTTACAGGAAAATGGCAGGGGCTGCTCTATCTCGTCAACGAGGAATATACCCGTAAACATGCTGATCATCGCGGTGAAAGTATGATGAATGTAATGAGCGCGATGGAATGCGATGCCTGCAAGGGTAGCCGGCTGAATGCCGGAGCCCTGGGCTGGGTCGTCCGCCGTAAGAACATAGCTGATATATCTTCAATGAGCGTTTCCGAAAGCCTTGCTTTTTTCAGGAATTACAAAGAAGAAGGTGAAACCCCTGTAACTTCTGCTCTCGCTGATGAGATAATCCGGAGATTAACCACCCTCGGCACCCTTGGACTTTCTTACCTGGAGGTTTCAAGAAGTGCCGGGTCGCTGTCGCATGGAGAGGCCCGCCGGCTGCAGCTTGCAGCACAGACCGGGTCCTCGCTGTCGGGGATGATCTATATCCTTGACGAACCTACGGCAGGACTGCATTCCCGGGATACTTCCAGGCTCCTTGGCTATATCCGGGGGCTTATCTCTTCGGGAAATACGGTGATCGTGATAGAGCATGAGAGGGAGGTGATACTTGCTGCAGATTATGTGATCGATATGGGCCCGGGGGCTGGCAGCATGGGAGGCATGATCATAGCCGAAGGAACCCCGGCCGAGATAATAAGATCTGAGAATTCAGTCACGGGAAAATACCTGGGAAGCCAGTTGCAGAGGCAAGTGCACAAGACCAGGCCATTGAAACCGGGGCTGGTTATCAGGAATGCATTCATTCACAACCTGAAAAATTTCGATCTTGAGATTCCTTCGGGCGGAATCATTTGTGTCACCGGGGTTTCGGGTAGCGGAAAATCCAGCCTGGTCTTTGATCTCATACATGCTTCCTGGAGGGAGGGAAAAGTCGTCGGTTGCAGTGAAATCAGCGGATTCGGCAACTTCGGAAGGCTTGTAAGTATTGAACAGCGGGATGAGTTCAATTCGCCAGTGGCTGTCGTTGCCACGTATTCAGGGGTTCTTGACATAGTCAGGAGCCTGTTTGCAGCAACTGATGATGCCCTGAAGAATGACTTCAGCAAAAATCATTTTTCATTTCTGAACAAATCCTCTCAATGTCCCGAATGCGGCGGGATTGGCAAAACCAGGATCAGTATGGATTTCATGCCTGATGTATACAGGGATTGCGAAGTCTGTCTCGGAAAAAGATACCTGCCAGGGATACTTGAAGTGACATGGGGAGGGAAAAATATTGCTGAGGTTCTTGACTCAAGCGTTTCCGAAGCATCGGTACTCTTCGAAGGGAACAAGCATCTGACTGCATTGCTTGGCAACCTGGAAAATGCGGGCCTCGGGTACCTTAAACTCGGACAACCCCTGAACACACTTTCGGGGGGCGAAGCACAACGTTTAAATCTGGTTAAGGAATTGTTAAATCAACTTGCATCCCGTTTCTCGCATCCCGCATCCCTTTTCCTTTTCGACGAACCAGCAACAGGCCTTCATTTCAGCGATATTGAAAACCTCCTGAAACTTTTTCACAGCCTTGCAGACCAGGGAAATACTTTGATCATCATTGAACATGATCCCCAGGTAATATGTGAAGCAGACCACATTATTGAATTAGGCCCGGAAGGGGGAAGTGCCGGGGGGTATTTGGTGAACCGTGAACCGTAATCCGAATAACAGATCACGGTTCACGAGTCACGAGTCACGAGTCACAATTTTCTGGTGGTGGCAATGAAGAAGAAGATCAGGAATCCTGCAGCAATGAAGACCAGTTCTATCCCGACAGGAAGAAAAGCATCAGCTCCCTGGTCCCAGTTAAGGCGACCGGCCCTCGAAAGGATCTGTATGAGTATCATTCCCACACCTGCAAACAAAGTTACAAGTCCCCATTTCAGGGTGGGATATTTGTTGGTTTCGCCTTCAACGGAATCAAGGATTCCGGCTTTATCGACATGGCCACTGTTCACAATCTTCCTGCGTAACAGGTAATCGGTGAGGGCTTTCAATAAGGAATATAATCCGAAAAAAACTACCGCAGTTACGATTGCTGCTCCGATTTGTTCACTCATAGCACAAGGGTTTTAAAGTTCATTTGCTTCATAAGTCGAAGCCCGGATGAAAAGGTTGCAGAAATAAATGTTTTTTTTGCACCTGATCCCCAACCCAGCATAAAAACTCTTTATTTGTACATGGTACATATTAAAGGGAATTTTCAAATCCGACTGCAACCTTTTATCATGTCAAGCGACTAATATCTCAATGGATGATGTTGCACTGGTCAACGCCCTGAAGGCAGGAAATACAAATGCGTTCAGGTTCCTGGTCGATAAATACCGGAACCTGGTATGGCATATGGTGCTTAGAATGACGAACAGGCAGGAGGATGCTGAAGACCTTTGCCAGGAGATCTTTATCAGGATCTTCAAACAGATCGGCAAGTTCAGGGGTGAATCAAAACTGTCGACCTGGATAGGTTCCATCGCCTATAATGCCTGCGTTGACCATGTGCGGAAAAGCAAGCGTGAAGTGCTTTCCGATGCATCTTCCCTGGGACCTGTGAACATGGCAGCATCGGAGGTGTCACCCTTGCTGAACAATATCGACAGGAATACCATGAAAAAACTGGTCCACCAGATCATTGAGAAAATGCCCATGCAGTACAGGACCGTTGTCACTTTGTTTCACCTGGAAGAATTTTCTTACAGGGAAATTGAAGAGATCACAGGGATGCCCGAGGGCACGGTCAAGAGTTACCTGAGCCGTGGCCGTGAGATCATCCGACAGAAAATGACCGAACTTGTTCCTGATATACAGCCGGTACTTTTCGATGCTTAATTATTTTAAATTTGCAGATATGGAAATGAAAGAATTCAAAGAGGACATTGACAGCATGATAGCTGATTCGCTGCGTCAGCCGCCCGATTTCATAATTCCCGCTTCCTTTACCGAAAACCTGGTAAAAAAGCTTGAGAAACAGCTGGCCTGGAAAGAACTTCTTTCGGAATTCGGCCTTAAAGCCGGGCTGGTTCTGGCTGCGCTGATTGTCATGCTGATCTGCCTTGTTTTCCCTGCCAAAAACGACCCTGTCCCCTGGCTTGACTGGATCGCAAAAAATCGTTTTATTGTAACCGGACTGATCGGGGTGGTAATGTTCACAGTGCTCTTCGACCAGATCCTTCTTAAATTCATGTTCCGCAAAACAGGGAAATCATTCTAGATGAGTATTGCTGATATCACCGGAATCCTTGGCGTCGGGCTTATCCTGCTGGCGTATTTCATGAATATTTTCTCCCTTTTTCCTAAAGAAGGGAAGCTGTTTTTCCTGATGAATATTTTCGGCGCGGGGCTTGCCTGCCTCGCCTCAGTAATGATACATTACTGGCCCTTCGTGATCCTTGAAGGGGTCTGGACCCTGGTCTCAATCATCGGGCTTATCCGGAAATTGATTTAAGTCTGCCGACTGCAGACCATTATTTCCCCGCCGCCACCTGTGCAACCGTTTCAATCGCAATGGCTGAAACGGCAGCGCCATAATCCAGGTCAATGTTCTCCATAGTGTCATGGGTATCGTGATAACCCTGGCGGTGTATGTCGTAATTCTCCATGAAAAGCACGCAAGGGATCCCCAGATCTGAGAATATCATCACATCTGTATTATAGAGTGAACTGGTAGGGTCTTCCCACGTGCGGACCTCCCCCTCAAGAGGCAGGAACAATGCTTTTTCAGGAATCGTGCATCCTGCATCCTGCATCCCGCATCCTGCATCCTGCATTTTCCCGTGGTCATCAAACCTGATCCTTTCCCCCCTTTTACATCCTGCCCGGTCTTTCCCTGCGTTCCATTCCTCTGCCAGCCTGTTCCATGTCCGGTTGGCAAGGTGGGCCATGTATCCAAGCCTTAGAGATTCGGATGTCCGCCCGGGTGAGATCTGGAAAATATCCTTTGCGTTATCTCGGTTATGAGCTATCATATCCATCACGAACACACCCTTGATCTAAATCCCGCTAAGATCCATGAAACTGCCGTCCTTCCTGTGCATCATTAAGGTTTTCTGAACATAATTACGGCAAAAATCCCTCGCTCCCATGCAGTCCGAAGGGAATTCCTCCCCGGTGAGATGCAGCAACCAGATATCCCTTTCAAGTTTGCCTTCCCTGCTGAGCTGAAGGAATACCGGAGCAGCCAGCAGCAGCGTTGACGTTGCCGAATGGTTGTCGTCGGCGCCTGCAGCAGCAAGCCTTGCTCCTGATCCGCCTGCAGAAGTGTCGTACACATCTTCCATGTACGCGGTATCATAATGGTCGCCCATGATAACCGCTTCTTTCCGGTTCTTTCCCGGGATGATCACCAGGATGTTCCTTTCATATTCGGTCCCTTCGAGGTTGGCTTTCCATCCCCCGAACTGGCTGAAATCAAAATCGGTCTCCCATTTGAACGGCAATTCCCCGGCTTCCGCCTGGCCTTCCATTCCACTGTCGGCAATCGCCTTCCGGTGGCTCTGCAGAAGATAATCCCCGAGCCGGTGAAGGTCTCTTTCCCTGTGCCTCGTGGCATCTAGCGTAGGATGGTCCTGAACTACATCGGCATTGTCTTTGTTGATATACTCACCGCAGGCAAGGAGAAAAATGCGGCTCCAGAAATCTTCCTCGTATTGTCTTGTTGCTGTATGCTGATAAGTGAGCGGGATAAGTCCGGCTGAATTGTTTTTGAAGATGTCTTCCACATAAACTCTTGCCCTGTTAGCGAGGCCTGGCTGGTACGTTCTTTCATAAAGGATGCCCAGCCAGTCGTCAAGGCTCTGGTCTTTTTTGATGCGCACCAGGTGTCGTGCAAAATCCCTCTCAAGTGCAGGAAGTTCAAGGAATTCCTTTACATCCAGCAATGTCATCAGGTTAAAGGCGGTAAGATGTTTGTACTTGTCGTGTTCGGTTACAAAATGCTTTAGAATGGAGGTATGGGGCTGGCGGTTCAGCAGCCTGGGCCATAAATCTATAGTGTTCAAGGGATCAGGGCTGACTGAATCATAGGCCGTAAAATAACCATACAGAAGGTCGGGGAAAACCATGGGTTTGCCTGTCAGGCTGTCAACGCAGGATACAACCGGTCTTTGCCAGAAGATCTCATGCCGCCCTGCCTGCATGGGAGGGAAATAAAAACGGTAACGGAACAAGCCGCCCGCCAACACCGTAGCTGCAGCATGTTCTATCTCTTTCTTCCCGGCTTTAGGCCCATCAAGCAAAAGTTTGATGTGTTCATCGAGTATCTGCACATTTCTGGCCATGGGTTTATTATACAGGTCAAGGGCAGGCAGGGTGGTGTTGAACAGGGTCTGGGCCACCGGATCTATCTCCTTGCCATCCAGCAGAGGGTCTTCGGTCCTTCCCCTGCGGTCCCAGCGGCTGGTGCGGATATAAGTGTTCAGCAACAACTCCTTTAAAATCTCCGGTTCTTCTTTCCCTGGCCCGGCCTGGTGGAACCAACCCGACTGGGGAACCCTGATCCCGAAATTTTCTTCGTTCCTGGAAACCAGCCTCAGCATGGGGAACTGAATCGCGTTGTACAATTTTTCAGAAAGGCTGATATATTCTTGGTTACCCCAGGGGACGAGGCTTCCCGGGAAGGGCAGAAGTGCCAGGTCACCCCTGAAGTATTTCTGTTTTATAATATCAGGAAGAGTACCGAAGGGACGGAAGGTGAGCAGGTATACGGCGTCTTCAAGACCGTCCCTGTCTGATACCAGGTAACGCGCCGTCCACGAAGGTAACGTCACATCATTCCAGTGTTTTACAGGAAATTTACCTGATGAAGGTAGTATGCGGAAGCCAGCTTCCAGCATGGCTTCCGGCGTATCAGTCTTACGGTCAAAAGCATGATGGAATATCTTTCCCATAAAATTCAGGAAGAATGATTCGGGATACTCTTCCTTATCGCCCCTGAAAAATGATTTCCAGAATGCTTTCTCGGGCCCCTGCTCACTTCCGCCGAAAAAAGTCCACCTTCCCCTGCCTTTATCATCTTTTGTTTTGGAAAGTGAAAGCGAGGCAAAGGTCACGTAACGCTCGTAAAACAGCCTGCCTGCTTTTTCGGCCAGTTCATCAGGCCAGAACGGATTGTCTTTCAGGTTCTGGTTTTTCCTGCCGGCTATCCCGGGCGAAAGCTTCCCTTTCCCGAGAAGGATCAGGTGGTCCATCATCTGCTGCCCTATATTCCTTAAACCGGGCTGAAGGTGCAGTAGCTCATCATCCTCACTGATGTAAAAACCGTAAGGATCGTCTTCCCTGAAATGCCAGGGATATACCTCTGCATCATGCGGCCTTAGGCCTATATGCATTGGGGGCATGAACTCTGAATATGCGGGTAATGGGAACCCGTTTTCCCCTTCAAACCAGGGAAAAGTCTTTAGAAATTGCTTCCAGCCAGACATCAGGATTTACGATTCACGATTCACGATTCACGGTTCACGGTTCACGGTTAAACTTCTTCTTCCTCAGGTGTGGACGGCAGTTCCTGCACCTCCTTATAAATTGCCATGATCTCCTCCCTGCAGCGTTCAGGTGCCTCAAGATAACCCCAGCCGTCTTCCATTTCGGTAATGCCACCCAGTGCTGAATCATCACGAACGATGATCCCATATGGGATCTGCTTATCCATAAGCACTTCTTCCATCAATTCCGCTTCGAACTCGTTGTCGAGAGTCAGGATTTTTTCAAACTCTTCCATAGCTTTGAATTTTAAGACAATTTACAAAGAATTCACGAAAAATAATTAGCAATTTTGACAAAAATTTAAATGATGAGGTTCAACCTGAATAAATTAGGAACAATAGCAGTAGCATGCCTGCTGATAATCAACTGTTTGTGCTCAAAGGCCCAGAACTCCGGAACAAAGTCCTCATTTCCAAAGCCAAAAAATGTGATCATCATGATCGGCGACGGTATGGGTTATAATTGTGTAAAGGCTGCGGATTATTTTTACGGGCCAATGCAGATCGAATCTTTTCCGCTTAAGGTGGCTGCAGCCACTTACCCTGCAAAATCCGGGTCGTATGATGAGAAGGATACAACAAAACTGAACTGGGCTGCCGGTTATAATCCTGCTATGGCATGGAAGGATTCGCTCTACCTGCGCAAGGACTTTACCGAGTCAGCCGCGGCTGCCACTGCCCTGGCAACAGGCCGCAAGACCTATAATAATGTGATCGGGCTTTCAGTTACTTACGATACCCTGAAGAACCTTTGTGAACTTGCAAAGGGTATAGGAAAATCAGCCGGGGTCATCACTTCAGTCCCATTCAGCCATGCCACTCCCGCAGGTTTTGTAGCCCATAACAGGTCAAGGACCCATTATTCTGAGCTTGCTGAGTATATGCTTTTCAGGAGCCGCTGCGACCTTATCATGGGCTGCGGCAATCCGGAATTCGACGATAACGGCAGGAAACTTGACGGGGCCTGGAAAAAATCGCAATTTGTGGCCGACAGCATGCTCTGGCTTTCCCTTAAATCGGGAAGCGGGATACAGACATCCTTCATCGTGAAAGATAAAATTTACGAGGTGACCGATGTGACAGGTGATAAGATCCCTGATCCATGGACGGTGATCACCTCTGAAAAAGATTTCAAAAAACTAATGTATGGCAAGACTCCCAAGCGGGTGCTTGGCGTACCTGAAGTATATTCAACCCTGCAGCAGGGACGGGCTTTCGGTAAAAATGAAACTAAGAACAGCCCTCCTTTTACAACTCCTTTCAATCCTGGCCTTCCCACGCTTGCCGAAATGGTCAGGGGAGGGCTGAATGTACTGGATAACAATCCCAAAGGGTTTTTTGTAATGATCGAAGGCGGGGCTATCGACTGGGCTAACCATGACAACCAGAAGGGAAGAATGCTCGAGGAAATGAAAAGTTTCAGCGAAGCAATAGATACTGTCATTAACTGGGTGAACAAATTCTCATCATGGGATGAAACCCTTTTAATCATCACTGCCGATCACGATTGCGGGGATCTCTGGGGGGGAAGTACTTTCACGCAGGTAAAAGATAAGGGGAAGAATGTAATGCCGGAGCTGAAATTCAACAGCAGGGATCATACCAATGCACTGGTTGGGGTTTGGGCGAAAGGAAGGGGTGCGGAAATGTTGAAATTAATGGCAGGCGAAACGGATCCTGTGAGAGGGGCTTTTGTTCAGAATACTGCAATTCCCCAGCTAATATTCATGATGTGGGGAACTCCTGTTACTTTCTGATCTTACGTGCATGGGCCCTGGATTCCAGGACTGAACTTACAAGGTAATATAATCCGAATAAAGCGGCGGCCATCATCAGGCTGTCATAGAAGGCAGGATGGGAACTGATAAGTTTGCCTATAGGGATTGTTATAAAACTGAACGAACGTTCGAAGATTGCACCGAAACGGGTAAAACTGTTTATGCTAAACTGGAAAATCATACCGAAAATGTCGAAGGCGGCAAAGAAAGAATGTAAAGCTTCCATACAATGTAATTTTATGCAAATATACTGCCTGGCTGAAGAGGGGTATAGTTAATTTCGACGAAAGCCGGAAAATACCTGACGAAAGGGGGAAATTTTCAGTTGATCGATTTTTGGGATTACAGGACCTTACTTCATCCTGATATCAGCCGAAAGTTTAATTTTTCTCTTTAGTGGACTGAAAGTTAGCACGTTCCGTATCTTTGTACCTGACCTTATGCCTGTTGCCGAGGTACCTGATCAGGCATTCTTCCGTCGTCATGTCAAGGGTGGTTCCACTGCCGCTGTGTTCGAAACTGTACGCTGCAGAAATATAACTGTTAAGGGCTACAGTATAGGTTTTATCAGGGTTCAGCGGCCTGCCTTTGCTATCAGCTATAATCACTTCTGCAGACTTCCCGTTCTCACCTTTTTTGATGACATAGCTCATCCCTGAAGGGATGAGGTCGGCATCCCTTTCTTTTTTATATGCGTTCAGGATCAGTATCCCAATTTCTTTCCCGCTCATTTTATATATGACCACCTGGTTCCCGAAAGGATCGAGGCGGTAAATATCCTTCAGTTTTATTTCTCCTTCATGCAGGCTTTGTATCCTTATCCCGCCTTTATTCTGAAAAGCAAAATCGCTCTTCACAGCCCAGGCAATCGCATCGGTCATCAATGCTCCGAGGTCCTGCTTGCCGCTGATGGCAACTATTGCGATCCCCGCGGTCTTATCAAATTCAGGGTTGTTGCTATAGCTGTCGGCCAGCTTTTCAAGAGCTTTGTCAGAGCCGGTCAGTGATTCCATGGCGATCAGGGTGTCGGACTTTTCTTCCACATGATTCCCGTTAAATACCAGGGTAAGCTTGCCTATGAAACGCTGGTATGAGCCTGCCTGAACTATCAAAACACCGTTCTCGGTAACAGCTTTCTTCAGGATAGTATGTGAATGGCCGCCTATGATCACATCGAACTGGGGATATTCCCTGGCGAGTTTTTCATCGGTTTCAACCCCAAGATGCGAAAGTGCAATCAGGCTTCCGTATTTCTTTTTTAATTCTATATAGTCTGCGGATGTCTTTATGGGGTCGGTGAAACTCATCCCCGCGACTTTTGCCGGATGGGTGTCGGGAATGCCGTTTTCGTTCACCTCGATCAGTCCCATGACAGGAATCTGCAATTCGCCGGCCTTAAGCAAAAAATATGCTTTGGGGTGCCATACACCCGATGTGCCGGTGTTTACATTGGCGCAGATGAAAGGGAACTCTGCCTGCTGAATCCTTTTTTCAAGGAACGCCTGCCCCAGGTCGAATTCATGGTTCCCGAAGCAGCTAAGGTTAAATCCCGACCGGTTCATCAGGTCGATCATAGGCGCTCCTTTATCGGCCACCATATCCACATAAGGATTTCCCGTGAAGTTATCCCCTGCGGAAACGATAAAAACATAGGTGTGGCTGCGTTTCAGACTGTCGGCAAGGTATTTGATCTTTGCGAAACCATCAATCTTGGCATGCATGTCGTTCAGGTGGAGGATGATGACCTCGGTTTTATGCACGCCGCCTGTTTGCGCAAATACTGAACCTGTGGCCAGAACGAGAATAGCCGTCCACAGTAATAAAAACTTATTTTTCATTATTTGTAAAGGTAGCGTTTAATGCTTCGTTTGGGTGTTTTCTCGAATTCTGTCTCATGGATCTCGAAATCGGAGACCATCATATACTTTGGCACATGATGGTTGAGGTCATGGATATATCCTTTAAAGATTTTGGAAAGCTCTTCTTTGGTATGCCCTGCTTTTTCAATAGCATCATAGTCGGGAAAGATGAGGGCTACAAGTTTTTCATCACGCTCAAGCACAAGCGATTCCATAACCATGAAGCGGTTGTTGAGGTGGGATTCAAGTTCTTCGGGATAAATGTTCTTCCCCGAAGGGCCGAGGATCATACTCTTGCTTCGGCCTTTGATGTATATGTTACCTTGTTTGTCTAGCACACCCAGGTCTCCCGAATGCAGCCATCCGTCTTCATCAATAACCTGCCTGGTGGCTTCTTCATTTTTATAATACCCCAGCATCACATGAGCGCCTCTGACCAGGATC
This sequence comes from Bacteroidota bacterium, assembly GCA_037141915.1. Classification (GTDB taxonomy): domain Bacteria; phylum Bacteroidota; class Bacteroidia; order Bacteroidales; family FEN-979; genus CAIRDP01. The sequence continues at coordinate 32,178 of JBAXBP010000016.1, forward strand.
TCGCCGGTGATATGACCAGGATCCTGTGAGTCAATCCTGAGCTCCAGTTTGTCAACGACACGTCCGGAAGCCCCGAGTTTCGTGGTTTTCCATGATGCATACGAGATCAGCGGCCCGCATTCGGTCATGCCGTAGCCAACGGTGAAAGGGAATTTTATCTGCCTGAAAAATTTTTCGGCTTCGATGTTGAAAGCTGCACCCCCGATCACAAGTTCTTTGAAATTACCCCCGAATACGTCGTAAAGTTTCTTCCTTATCTTATTATGAATGAGGATGTTTATTCCCGGTACCGCCAGCATTATCCTGATTGCCGGTTTGCGAAACAATGGCAGGATCTGGGTCTTGAAGATCTTTTCAATGACCAGTGGAACGCTCAGGATCAGGGCAGGCCTGATCTCCTGGAAGGCCTGCATGATGATTTTGGGAGAGGGTGTTTTGGTGAGGAAGGTGATGTCGCAGCCAAAAGTAAATGGAAACAGGAATTCAAAGGCACAGCCGTATGTATGGGCCAGGGGCAGGAATGACAGTATCTTGTCCTTGGGCTTTAACGGCATGTTCCTTTGTGCATAAAGGATGTTTTCATACAGGCTCTTATGCTGCAGGACAACCCCTTTTGAAAAGCCCGTCGTTCCCGAGGTGTAACTGATGACAGCAAGGTCTTCCAGCGAAAACTCCTCAAAACGTATCATTTCCGGGGTAATTTCAGCTGTCCCTTCATTCAACATTCGAAATTCGTTGTTCGATATTCGATATTCATCTTCTTTACAGTACAGCACCTCATTTGTCTGTATCCTGTATGCCACCCTGATCAGCGGCATTTCGGCCATGTTCAGATCTTTAAAGATGAACTCTTCGACAAACAGCAGGCGGGCATCGCTGTGAGTGGTGATGTAATGTACGTCGGCGGGTTTGAAATCGGGCAGGATGGGGACGATAACAGCGCCGAAAGTGACAGTTGCGATGTAAATAATTCCCCAGTTGGCGGAATTTTTTCCAAGAAGGACGATCTTGTCCCCTTTTTTGATCCCATTCTTCCTGAAGATCCCGTGGATTGTGAGGATCCGGCCAGCAATTTCCTTATAGGTGTAATCGCTTCCCCCGTAATCGGATAACGCCCTGTTATCCCAATTGTCGCGAATACTTGCTTCAAAAAGGGCTGTCAGGTTTTTTGGGACAGACATAATGCAGAAATATTCACGAAGTTCTTAAAAATTATTCACTCAGGCCAAAATAGTTTGGTATAATTCAAGAAATTTCATGATGCAGTTCTCCCAGTTGAAACGTGAAGCGTATTCCATAGTCACTTTTGCACTGCCAACGGGGTCGTTTTCGCGAAGTTCAATCCCGTTACGCAGAACTGCCGCCATTTCTGATGCATCGAAGCTGTCCCAGTAAAAGGCTATGACGCCGCCTACTTCAGGCAGGCTGGCCGAACGGCTGAGGAATACCTGTTTCCCGGCCAGCATGGCTTCAATCACCGGAAGGCCGAATCCCTCGGCCAGGGACGGGAAAAGGAATGCCCTGCAGTTCCTGTACAACCAGTACTTCTCGTCTTCATTCACAGGGCCCGGCAGGATGATGTTGTTATTGTTCCCAGAAGCCTTTATCATTTCCCTTATCCTTTCGCCGTATGAAGACCTGTTATTCCCGGCGAGGACCAGAGCATGATCTGGAAAATGTTCCATTAGCGGTATCAGGGTGTGAATGTTCTTTGATTCTTTGAACACTGAGAGCGAAAAGAAGAACGGACTGCCGGGCATCCAGCCTGGTTTTTCCGCGTCGGGCCTTTTTTCGAGAGCTACCCCGTCGTGAATGGTAAAGACCTGTTTACTGCCGGTGTCGATATGTTCTTTCAGTACTTTCCCTGTATAATCGGAGATCACTGTAACAACAGCGGCCCTGTTCACATTTTCCTGGAGTTTTTTCAGGTATCTGGCAGCTTTTGCCGGGGTCTTGTCAATGAGAAAATTCAGATCGTGTACCGTGAGTATTAATTTTGAAGACGGATGGGGGAGGTGTGATGGAAACGGGTGGAGGCTGTGCCAGATATCGGCTGTGGGGCTGAACCTGGGAATATATCGCTGCCAGAAACCTGCCCTGATCCAATCTGCTTCGGGATATCTTGGTAAATGCAGACCCGGAGGGATAAGAAAAGCGGGCCTGATTGAAGAGGGGCAAAACTTCAGCAGCTCGTTGGCGAAGTACAGCGAATACTGCCCCAGGCCTGAGTAAAGGTCTTTGGTTTTGTATATGTCGACGAGGAGTTTCAGGACAAAAGGTTTTTCGTTTTTCGTTTTTCGTTTTTCGCTTTTCGCTTTTCGCTTTTCGCTTTTCGCTTTTCGCTTTTCGCTTTTCG
>JBAXBP010000017.1:0-34280 GCA_037141915.1 Bacteroidota bacterium
CTAACCCTATGCGGAATTTAACATTGCGCCTTATTTTTATTTCCGGGTTCCTGCTACTCTGCCGTGCTACACTTCTTGCACAAACATGTCCTGACACTCAACCGGTTGTAATAGGCCCTGATGTAGTCAGGGCGGGGCAAACCGTAACTTACTGGACGAATGCCATACCTGGGCATACCTACCTTTGGGCAACACCAGCTGGCGGGTCTATTTCAGGTTCAAACACCTCGAACCAGGTAACGATCGTTTGGGGAGGCACACCTACCACCACGACCCTGGCGGTCACGGAGGTGAATACCGCAGTTGCAGGATGTACGGGGGTTATGGCGCAGAAGACGATTACACTTCAGCCTTTGTTGCATTCATATTTTTATTACCAGTTCGATCCTACCGGCGGCTGTTACTACAATATCGTGAACTTCACGGCCGATCCCAATGTGTCGACTCATCCCAATGACCCGGTAGTAACATATACGTGGAATTTCGGTGACGGAACAGGCAACCACCTGGGAACAATGTCTCAGCAGAATACTTTCCCTATAACAGGGGCATATACCCCTCCTCACACTTTCCCTGTAACGCTGACCATCAAGAACCCTGCAGGCCAGGTTGATTCGATCACTGATTATGTTTATGTAGATCCCGATAAGTTCAAACCTACTGCCGACATAACATCAGTTACCGCCCCCACACCAAACTGCCTTTATAACCAATATACTTTTTCTGCAACTGGCAGTCTTGCAAAGCCGGTAAGCAACCCTGATGCCACTATCAAAATAAAATATTGCGACTGGTATATCAACGGTGTTTTGTTTTACCATGCAGGCGACGGGGTTACAATTCCCTGTCCGATGACAGCAAATTACACTTTTACCGCTCCCGGTACTTATACTCTGTCACTTACCATTACCAATACCATAAACTGCTCCAATTCAACCTCGGCTCCTGTCGTTGTTGGCAATACAGTACCTGCTGCAGCCTTCACTTTCGCCCAGGCCTGTGTGAACGAACCAACCACATTTACCGATCAGTCCCTTTCCAATACCGGTTCGATAACCGATTGGTGGTGGACATGGGGTGATGGTTCCGGTGTTCAGCATTTCACCATTCCGGGTAACCCTCCTCCGGTTCCGATGACACATACCTTCGCCGACCTGAATTCACATTTTGTAACCCTGCAGGTTATGAACTCTAACGGATGTACCAATACAACGGTGCAGGTTCCGGTACAGGCAGCGCCTTCTCCACAGGCCGATTTTTCTTATCCGACCATTATCTGTACAGGGGACCTCGTTCAGTTCACCGACAAGAGTTCGCCCTTAACAGGCAGTGCCATAGCTTCCTATTTATGGAATTTTGATGATCCGGCTTCGGCAAGCAATACCTCGACCGATCCGAATCCCCAGCATCTTTTCTCAGGCCCGGGAGCTTATCATGTTTCACTCACAGTTACCAACCAGAATGGTTGCGCAAATACGAAAATGCTTAACACCAGCCCGCTCGTCGTAAGCCCCCATCCTGATATTGACTTTACTTCTGCACAAGGGGCTACCTCTTACGATCAGATATTTACAGCTTCGATCAATGCAACCCAGCATGTGGGAAATAATATTAACTGGCAATTCGGCGATGGCGCAAACGGCTATGGTTCACCGATCACCCATACCTATCCGGGCCCCGGACTGTATACCATTACTGCCACTGCTACCGATATGGTCACCGGATGTACCAACACTGTTCAGCACCAGATCATGCTTGGTTCGCCTCCTGCACCCTGTTTTACAGCTAATCCGCCAAACCAGTGCCAGAATGTGCCAATTCTCTTTGTACCCTGCCCTCCGGGTGGTTTGATTACCACTGAAGACTGGGATTTTGGCGACGGCACTACGGCTCATTATGTATTCCCCAATGTGCCTGCGTCCCCCTCGCATACATATCTTGCACCGGGACCTTTCCTCGTAACCAGGGTACTTAACGCCGGTACTCCTCTGGAAGCAACTTTCAGTTTATGGGTAACCATCTTTGATGCCCCCACCGCCAACTTCATCTGGTTCAGCGATGCGGCCCACCTGCACCAGGGCCAGGCCTGCGACGGGCAGACCGTATATTTCCAGGATCAGAGCTATGCCAATACGACTCCCCCGGGAACTATCTACCAGTGGGCATGGAATTTCGATGATCCTATGTCAGGACCTGCAAACACCTCAAGCATTCAAAATCCGACTCATACTTTCATTTCCAATAAAACGACCTTCAATGTAACGTTGATGGCCTGGGAAAATCTTGAAAGCTGCCCCAGTCCGGTTGTAACTATCCCTGTACATATCAATACCCCGATCCCTGTCGAATTCTCGTATAACAACAACGTATGTCTTGACCATACCGTGAATTTCACCACGGATGCAGTAACCCTGCCCCCGGCAAACTATACCTGGTTGTGGGATTTCGGTGATGGAACAAATTCAACGGTTCCCGGGAGTATTTCACATCTCTACCCATCGGTTAACAACTACACGGTAACCTTGACCCTTACCGATACCAACGGTTGTACCAAATCGATTCAGCATGTGGTGAGCATCATTCCACAGCCTATTTCTAACTTCACCTTCAGTTCACCCACCTGCTTCGGCTCAGCAATACAGTTTACCGACCTCTCGGTAGTGCCTTTGCCTTACAACGATATCATTGTAGCATGGGATTGGGATTTCGGTGACGGAACCATGCCTCATGCTACCATACAGAACCCCTCTCATATTTACACCACCTACAGTTCAACGGGATGGAATGTGATACTTACAGTGACTACCAACCGGGGCTGTACGCAGTCAAAAACAATCAACGTTACTCAGATTGCTTCACCGGTTGCTGATTTCCAGGTTACCGGAGGAACATATTCCTGCGTTTCCCCACAGGCAGTTCAGTTCCAGGATCTTTCACAAACCAACGGAGGAGGAAACATCATGGCATGGACCTGGGATTTCGGTGATCCGGCATCTGGCGCTTTCAATTCTTCCAACGCCCAGAATCCTTCGCATACTTATAATACCCCGGGGCCGAAAACAGTCATCCTTATCGTCAAGAATACCAATAACTGCAGCGATACGATAGTTCATGTAATAACGGTCAACCCCTTACCGACACCTGACTTTACCTTTTCAACTCCCTGTTTGGGCAACAACACGCTGTTTACCGATGCCTCGGTGCCCAATGCCTCGGGTATTCTTTCCTGGGCCTGGGATTTTGGCGACGGCGGCACTTCGCCTCTGCAGAACCCCCAGCATCTGTTTGCCACCGCAGGATTACATACCGTTACACTCACTATTGTAAATTCAAACGGATGTATCAAATCGATTACCAAGACCGTGACAGTCAACCCCAAACCTGTGGTTGATTTTATACATACAAATCCTTACTGCCAGCATGCACAGATCACTTTCACCAGCCAGGCTTATGTGCCGGCAGGATATACCAGTTTTATTAACAGCTGGTTCTGGAAATTCGGCGATCTGGCAGGAGGTACGGCCAACGGACCGGTTGTAACTTATACTTATACTGATGCCGTGCTTTCACATAATGTTACCCTTATCACAACAACATCCGATGGCTGTGTTGATTCAATTACCAAGGTTGTTACAGGTATTTCGGCTCCTATTGCAGGCTTTACTTACCTGGGAGTAGGTTGTATCGGCCAGGTGGTGAGTTTTTATGATAATTCACAAACCAACGGAGGAGGAACCATCACCCAGTGGTTATGGTCCTTTGATGACCCCGGTTCAGGTTCCAATAATAATTCTCCCCAGCAGAACCCAACTCATGCCTTTACTACTACAGGCATTCACCATGTTCACCTGCTGGTTACCAATGCAAATGGATGTACCGACACTATAAGTCATGATATCAACGTCAATGCCAAACCAGTTGCAGCCTTTACTGCAGCCAGCAGCTGCCTTGGCAACCTTACCGTATTTACCGACGGATCAACAACACCTTCAGGTACCATTGTAACCTGGGCATGGGACTTTGGTGACGGCGGGACTGCCGCCCAGCAAAATCCTTCCTACATGTTCCTTACCGCAGGGATACATTATGTTACACTTACGGTAACCAACTCAAACGGATGCACAGGTTATACTACACTACCTGTCGAGGTTTTTCCTTTGCCTGTCACTTCATTCAGTTTCTCATCACCAACCTGTGCTGGCAATACCGTCACGTTTACGGATATGTCCACCACGGGTCATGGCTATATCGCCAGGAGAATATGGGCTTTCGGCGATGGTGTTTTCGGTTACACCAGCGCAGCAACCATCACGCATCAATATAGTGCGGGAGGAATTTACAATGTACTGCTTACGGTGAAAACTTCGGACAGTTGTACCAATACTATAACTATCCCGGTGACCATTCAGTTCGCTCCGTTAGCTGATTTTACGGTGAGCAACTCACCCTGTTTGCTGTCTCCTGTCCAGTTCAACGATGTTTCCCAGGCCAACGGCGGCGGACCGATCACGCAATGGACCTGGAATTTCGGAGATACAGGTTCAGGAAGCCAGAACAATTCAAACCAGCAGAACCCTGTCCATAATTTCTCTGCGGCAGGAACCTTCTGGGTACACCTGACGGTAGGCAATGCGGATGGCTGTATTGGAAAAGACTCCTTGCAGGTGACCATTTTTGCCAACCCGGCGGCCAACTTTACAGCGACCAACGCATGCCAGGGCAATGCGACCACCTTCACCGACAATTCAACCATTGCAGCAGGTGCAGGCACTATCGTTGCATGGGCCTGGAATTTCGGCGACGGCGGAACTTCTGCCGCTCAGAATCCGACATATACCTACCCTATTGGCGGAACGTTTAATGTTACTTTGACTGTTACCACCTCTCATGGTTGCACCAACACTATTACCAAGCAGGTCAATGTATGGACTGCTCCAAACGTCATGTTCAGCTATACCTCACCTACCTGCGCAGGCAGCTCGGTTACATTTACCGACATCTCCACCACGGTTCACGGGTATATAACAAACCGCTCATGGGTGTTTGGAGACGGTGGAACTCAATCCACTGCTTCCCCGAGTGTAACCCATACCTATACCGGCGGTGGAACATACCAGGTGATGCTGACCGTTACCACTTCGGATGGCTGTACCAACCAAACGATTATCCCGGTTCCGATACAGTACAATCCTATCTCGAACTTCAGCTGGTCAACTTCCCAGTTGTGTATTCTCGCGCCTGTTCAGTTCCAGGATAATTCCCAGCAGAACGGGGGAGGGCAGATCACGCAATGGGACTGGACCTTCGGAGATCCTGCCTCAGGCGGAAATAATATTTCCCACCAGCAGAACCCGGTCCATAATTTCTCTGCAGCCGGCAACTTCCAGGTTCATCTGAAAGTGACGAACGCCAGCGGATGTTATAAGGACAGCAGCGCACAGGTTACCATTGCTGCCAATCCATCAGCCTTGTTCACAGCAACCAGCGCTTGTAAAAACTCTCCTACCGTTTTCACTGACAATTCCACCGGCGCTCCTATAACCTGGGCCTGGGCTTTCGGAGACGGAGGTACTGCAAGCATACAGAACCCAACCTATACCTATGCCAATTCCGGAACGTATAACGTGACACTTACAGTCACAACGGCAGGAGGATGCGTCGGCACAATTATAAAGCAGGTAGTTGTTTACAATTCCCCCAGTGCCCAGTTCAGTTTCGCTTCACCGACCTGTTCGAATGATTCGGTTCAATTTACCGACCTTTCCACGACAGGACACGGAAGCATACACGACTGGTACTGGAACTTCGGGGACAACACAACGGCTCACGTGGTGTGGCCGGCCACCCCGAACCTCAAGCATAAGTATGCCAACGGAGGTACCTATAATGTGGTCCTTTCCATCACCACTACCGACAGCTGTACCAATAGCATAACGATCCCTGTCAATGTGGCTTACCGTCCCATTACCAACTTCAGCAACGATGTGGGCCCGTGTGCAGCGATGCCCAACCAGTTCCACGACCTCTCGCAGGCCAACGGCGGAACGCCCATCGTGACCTGGGCATGGGATTTCGGTGATCCGTCTACCGGCGCCAATAACGTGTCCTCGCTGAAGAACCCGATTCATACTTTCTCTGCAGGAGGATCATTCGCTGTCTTCCTTACGGTTACCAATGCAACAGGATGTTATGACACCCTGACCCATCATATCACTGTAAATGCAGCGCCTGTGCCATTGTTTACCTTTGACACTGCCTGCATGGCCAGCCCGACCCAGTTCCACGATAATTCCACAACATCCGCCGGAACTATTACCGCGTGGCTGTGGAATTTCGGTGAACCTAGTTCAGGGACCCTCAACACCTCGACCCTGCAGAACCCGACGCACAATTACAGCGCTCCGGGTACCTACTCAGTCACCCTGCAGGTCACCAACAGCAATAACTGCTCCAAGGACACCATCAAGCAGATCTCGGTCAGTGCGAAACCTGTGGCCTTGTTCTCTTATTCTGCGGCTTGTATGAAGGATTCAACCACGTTCACTGACCTGTCCATTGCACCAAACAGCCAGCTGGTAGCCTGGTACTGGGATTTCGGTGATGGCACCTCGGCTACGATCCAGAACCCCAAACATGCCTATGCTACTGCCAATACCTTCCAGGTGAAGGAAGTAGTGACGAACCTGGCCGGTTGCAAGGACAGCGTAACACAGGCCGTTCTGGTACATCCCAAGCCTGTCGCAGCATTCCAGTATACCAGTAAATACTGCCCCAAAGGACAGGTTACCTTCCAGGATCAGTCTACAGCTTCAGGGTCTGTAATAACCGACCGTTTATGGATATTCGAACCCGGGGCAACATCTACCGTTGCCAACCCGACCTATACATATTCTGTATACGATACCACCTATCTGGTAACTCTTATTGTTACCGACGGGAACGGATGCAAGGATACGGTGATTGACAGTGTTAAGGTTAAAGCTGCTTTCGCATTTACCTATACACATGATACGGTATGCTTTGGTTACCCGACCCATTTCCACCCGGTTAATCTTGCGGTGGGAGATTCATTATATTCCCCAAGATGGGATTTCGGTGACCCGAACTCAGGCCCTGCCAACAATTCGAATCTCTACAATACATCTCATATTTTCACTGCTCCCGGATTATATTATGTGAAACTGAAGGTATTCAACTCGGATAATTGCAAGGACAGCGTATTTAGAATAGTACAGGTCTATGCTTTACCAAAGCCTCATTTCAAGTACATCGCCCCGCAATGTGACAGTACTCTGCACTTCATCGATACGACCAGTAATTACGGTACAGGAACCATTGCCAGCTGGCAGTGGAAGTTCGGTGACGGCACACCTGATGTGATCATCAATGCACCGGGTCCGGGTGATACTTCGCATATCTATCACCAGACAGGAAATTACCAGGTGACGCTGATCATTACCAATACTCATGGTTGTGTTGACAGCATAACCCAGGGTGTGACACGCCTGCCGTGTATCAGGGCCGATTACACCTACCCCGATACCCTCAGATGTCAGAACTACCTGGTGGCCTTCCACGACACCTCCCAGCCAATAAGCAGGATCAGCTCCTGGCGATGGACCTGGGATGACGGCACGCTGGATACCTCGTATACTCATTATGCCACCATCGTAAAGCATAGATTTACTCTTCCGGGCACCTACCATATCAAACTGTGGATCAACGCAGTGGTGAACCTGGTAAATGTACCTGACAGTATGACACAGACGGTAGTGATCCACCCGACCCCGCAAACGCTGTTCTCGGATATACCGATCTGTTTGCATCAGCCGGCAATATTCAGGGATACCTCTCTCACCAACGGTGAACCAGTATCCAAATGGAATTGGAACTTCGGTGAACCCATATCGGGAACAAGGGATACATCGACCTTTAAAAACCCTATCCATATTTATGCCACAAGGGATACCTTCAATGTTAAACTTGTCGTCATGAACCGCTTCGGATGTAAGGACTCTCTGACAAAACCGATAAGAGTCTACGGTTTACCGGTCGCTGCGTTCAGGTATAATGCTGCATGCTCCGGTGATCCAACCTTGTTCAGGGATTCCACCTCGGTTGCAGATACGACCATAGGCTTCTGGAAATGGCACTTTGGAGATCCTACTACCATTAAAGATTCATCGGTAATAAAGGATCCGAGTTTCAAATATAAAACTCCGGGCAACTACCTGGTACGTCTTATCGTAACAGACCACTTCGGTTGCAAGGATACCATAGATTCAACGGTTACGGTGCATGTGACACCGTTAGCGGCTTTCACCCTGATCAACGGGTATGACGGCACACCGGGTAAAATCAAACTTGAGAACCATACCACAGGAGCTACGGAATACAACTGGGATTTCGGAAACGGGAAATACAGCAATGATACGAACCCTGTTGCAACCTTTACCGAGGACGGGACCTATACCATCAGGCTGATCTCCACGAACAGTTTTGGTTGTACCGATACGACTTTCTATCAGTACAAGGTGCTGTTCAGGGGCTTATTTATACCCAATGCATTTGCTCCGGAAAGTGGAAATCTTGCAGTAAGGTTATTCAAACCTGTTGGTATGAACCTGAAGACTTACCATATCCAGGTCTTCGATAGCTGGGGGCATATGTTATGGGAATCAAATAAACTCGATAACAACGGAGCTCCGCTGGATGGCTGGGACGGTACTTTCAATGGTACCGTGATGTCTCAGGGTAATTATCTTTGGAAGGTTAGTGCAACCTTTATTGATGATTCCCCGTGGACTGGTTCGGATACCGGCGTCAAAGGAAGTGGCGGTACGATGGGCAACGTAACTTTATTAAGATAAAATAAATCAATCTAATATACAGCTCGATGAAAAAGCTCTTATGTATTCTTTGCCTGCTGGTTCTTGGTTGGATGCTGCGTCTTGCATCCACCCAGGGACAGGACATGAATTACACACAGTACTTCAGCACTCCGCTTTACGTAAACCCTGCCTATACCGGGATAAATACAGGGGTCCGTGCCAGGTTCCTGTTCAGGGACCAATGGCCTTCGGCACCTATTGCTTACAAGTCTTACTATTTCTCAGCTGATCTTGGCGATCGTGCACTTCCGGGTGCAGGCGGGCTTGGTTTGGTCGTTGAATCGGATAATCCCGGCGCCGGCCTTATCAACAACCTGAACGCCGCCCTGACTATTGGGGTGCGTATTCCTATCACAAGCTTTATGGTTGCCCAGGTGGGGGTTAAAGCAGGTATTATGCAAAGGCAGATAAGTTCAAGTGACCTTGTATTTACGAGCAGCCTTGACCCCCGGTACGGGAATATCTACCAGAGCGGTTTCACCGATTTAAATGCTAATAAAAGAGTAGTACCCGATTTCGGGGCGGGTGGTTTATTGCAGTTTTCTACGAGTGAAGGAAACGTAAGCGGTAACTTCGGTTTTGCAGTGGATCATATTTTCAAACCCGATGTGTCATTCCTTTCTGTAGGCTCAGCCCAGTATCCCAGGAAGTGGGTGGGACATCTCGACCTTGTATTTTCAACAGGACCTGGTGGATCCTCAAATGGTATCTACTCCAGTTCGGCAGAACCCCTTAAGATCAATGTAGGGGGATTATACATGAACCAGGCAAACCTTAACTCCCTGGAATTTGGTCTGAACCTGTTAAAGTACAATATCTACCTCGGCTGCTGGTATAAGAGCACACTTACTGGTGTGGTGAACAGTTCCTGTGCAGTTCTTGCAGGTTACAAGTTCAATTTCTATGAGAATATGAACATCAAGTTCATGTACTCATACGATATCCAGATAAGCGGAGCTTTACAGGGTACCGGTGGCGCTCATGAAATCAGCCTGATCCTTGAGTTCGACAAGTTGTCCCTGTTCGGCGGAGGCGGCGGCGGCAGCTCACTTCCCGGCGGCGGCGGTAGCTCGAAAAGGTATGGCGGCCCTATGGAATGTCCAAGTTTTTATTAAAAGAGAAGCCGGGTGATGCCCGGCTTCTTCTTTTCTACATATTTGCTATGATCTCTGTCCCGAACTCGGAGCATTTAAGTTTTGTTGCTCCCTCCATAAGACGCTCAAAGTCATAAGTGACTCTTTTATTCCTGATGGCACCTTCAAGCCCTTTGTTGATCAGCTCAGCAGTTTCATTCCATCCCATATATTCAAACATCATCGCCCCTGAAAGTATTAACGAACCCGGGTTTACCTGGTCCTTGTTGGCATACTTTGGAGCTGTGCCGTGGGTGGCTTCAAAAACTGCATGGCCCGTCACGTAATTGATATTGGCACCGGGAGCAATCCCGATCCCGCCGACAATGGCAGCAAGTGCATCGGAGATATAATCGCCGTTGAGGTTCAGGGTTGCGATAACTGAATAATCGGCCGGCCTGGTGAGGATTTGCTGCAGGAAAGCATCGGCAATTACATCCTTGATGATTATACGGCCTTCGGCAACAGCTTTTTTCTGGGCATCTTCGGCAGCCTGTTCACCAGCCTGCTCCTTGATCTTGTCGTACTGAACCCAGGTAAAGACCTTGTCGCCGAATTCTTTCTCAGCCAGGGCATAGCCCCAGTTCTTGAACTGGCCTTCGGTGAATTTCATGATATTCCCTTTGTGAACAATAGTTACCGACTGTCGCTTCTTGTCGATGGCATACAGAATGGCTGCCCTTACAAGACGTTCTGTCCCTTCCTTTGACACTGGTTTAATACCGATGGATGAACTTTCGGGGAAACGTATCTTTTTAACACCCATTTCACCGATCAGGAAATCCATGATTTTCTTGACTTCAGGGGTCCCTGCCATCCATTCAATACCTGCATAAATATCTTCTGAATTTTCACGGAAGATGACCATGTCGGTAAGTTCAGGCTTCTTTACCGGCGAAGGAACACCCTTGAAATATCTTACCGGTCTGAGGCAGACATAAAGATCAAGGATCTGCCTTAATGCAACGTTGAGTGATCGTATTCCACCTCCCACGGGAGTGGTAAGAGGACCTTTTATTGCCACCATGTATTCATTGATAATATCCAGGGTGGCCTGGGGCAGCCATTCCCCGGTTTGTTTGTATGCTTTTTCGCCGGCAAGCACTTCTTTCCATTCGATCTTTCGTTTGCCTGCATAGGCTTTCTCAACAGCGGCATCGAACACCTTCACGCTTGCATTCCAGATATCCGGCCCTGTGCCGTCTCCTTCAATAAATGGTATAACCGGGTTCTCTGGTACGACAAGCCGGCCGTTTGACAATGTTATTTTTTCTCCCATATTATAATGTATTATAGTTTTTAATGTAATAAATGACAATTAAATATTCACCATGATGGTTTTAATTATAATTCGAAATTCAAAATTCGTTACTCGATATTCATAATTCAAATTTAATTTGTACATCGTACATGGTACATTGTACATTAAAGGACTTTCACCAGCGCACCCCACTTCCTGTCTATCTCGAAAAAATGTTTCATATAATAATTTCCGAAAAGGAAATGTGCCTTGATTGTCTTGATCCCGCAGGCCGACATGCTTACAAAGAAGTTGGCAATCATGGCCGCGGCTATGCCTTTTCCCTGGAGGGCCGAAGTTACGACGATTCCGTCAAACAGCACAGTTTCTTCATCAAGGTAGTGCCATGTAAGCCCTCCTGTGATTTTACCGTTGCTGTCGGCAACCACATGCTGATGGTCCTTTTTGCTGATCTCCTTGGGGTAATTTTCCCTGAAGAACATCTGGTATAACTGGCCGATCTCCCTGGGTTCCACCGGTTCATACTGGGTGTAATGTTTCTTGTCAGTGTCATGTATGTCGAAACGCACCTGTACATGCTCCTTCGAAAGCTCGCCTATTTTATGGAGGTCTATATGCTGATCGGTTTGCAATCTTGGGAACACCATATGGCTGAATATGTTTTTATCGTCCTCCCCCGATAATGCGGACTGAAGGTCGGAAAGCTCTATCAGCTGTATAGGCAGTGTTTCCTGGTTTTCCTGCATTTTCTCAAGCAGGCTGTCAAAAAATGCCATGACTTCTATGCTTGAATCCATGAAACAGGTATGCCTGTAAAAATAATACCTGATGATATCGGGCCATGAATTCAGCCTGAATAACTCCATGAGTTCGATAATGGTTTGTTCCTTAGCTGCCGCTGTGGTCAGAGGGTTCATGCGGTACCAGTCGATATACTGGTCGATGGCGGCAAATAATGAAAGCGGCAGGTGGTAACGGCTGATGTTTTCGCCCAGGAATTTATTGAGATGGTCTTTCAGGCCGGATTCATCATGGCAAACTATCTTGTGTTTCTTCAACTCTTCTTTTAGCCTGCCCAGGAATTCAAGCGCTTCTTCCTTCCCGAGAGCTTCAATGCAGGCGTCAAAGATCCAGTTTATATCGAGCTGCTTTTTCACCCAGGGGTATAAAGCAGTGGTCTTGCAGTAATAATCCTGTATCATTGGATTTACCAGAGAAAGCGGGCCTTTGTATTGCGACCACCCGGTAAGGGTAAGGATCACCGCCGACTCCCTGAAATCCATTTCAGGGATGGAGATATTAGTAGGTGTGATGGCGCCGGGAATGATCTGGTAGCCGCTGTGGTGCCAGGCTTTGAATACTGTTGAAAGGGAGCGGATATACACTTTCTTCCATGCATTAGGCCTTACATAGCCCGATGAGCGGTGGATCTCGGCATACTCCCTGATCTTATCCCAGGCCGTAAGTCCGCCAATGTACTGGGTGCTGAGAAGCCCCAGGTTGGGTCGGCTGCTGCCCAGTAATGACGCAACCGCAGCACCGAAAGGAAAGCCTGCAAGTGAGGCCTGCCAGTAAAAAGTGTCGGGGTCCGGCCTGAACTCAGAGTTGTTGCTGATCACAAAATGCAGGTCAAAATGCTTCCCTGCTTTTGTATTGATGCTGAGCCTGTAATGTTTGAATTCTTTATATGCCAGAAGCCGGAGTATCCAGATACCCGATGCTGGAACATCCTTCAGGTCAAAATCCCATTCATTGAAAGTAAGTACAATGCTTTCTTCGAGGAACTTAGTTGTCTGGAAGATCTTCAAAAGCCTTGCTTTGTCGGTTTCAGGTATGCCATGCTCGAAAACTGTCTTCGATTTCCAGGTCGCCAGGGGGTATTGCTGACGGCTGCCTTCAATATGGTTTTCGAAAACCTGGGCCAGCCTTGAAAAATAATCTTCGGCTTTTTTTGATAGCCAGGGGTCCTGGCGGTGGAGTATCCATCTTGACAACTCAGCTCTTACAGGCACATAAAAATCAAGATGCTGAAGTGCAAAATTGTAAAGCATCCTCAGCACATCCTCGAACTGGTGGCGCATTTTAATCGGGGCAGGCCAGGTAAAATGGGTACGGTAGAAATAAAGCCTTTGTTTAAGGGCATCAAGCCTGTGCTTGCCGATCTTAGAGGAAGCAATCTCACGGATGGACTTTTCATTCAGAAACGATAAACCCGACTCAAGGAACATGGGAAGGTTTGAAATGGTCTCGGGCTGTGGTGCATGCAATAAAATAGTCCTGTATGCCATGCAACGGATCTCCTCTTCAGGATGAAAAGCAAGCGCTTCAAGTCTCAGCCTGATCACCCCGGCCAGCCTGTGCTCAGATTCCTGGAATGTCCCGCCAATCTTTGCTATAGCTGTGATTGCAGATTCAGCCGGGCCATACAATGCCTGGCAAAGCAATAGATTTGCACTGGCAAGTGCCTGGTCCCTGATGCCGCCAGGTACTTTGCACTCGCTTTCGTGCACAAGCCCCGGCTCGGCCAGGTAAATACTGTCGGTAAGTCCTTTAATAGGAACATCCCAGCCCTCCTTCACAGGGCAGAACGTGATAAGCCCCGGATTGCCGGTCCAGAGTTTGGGCGACCTGGTAAACAAGCCAAGGTCAATTATTTTGGTGGTAATATTGTAAACCAGTTCGCCTATGATCCAGCCTCCTGCCTTGCGTTTTTTAATCGTAAGCTTTTGCTTTGTTCTTTTATTCTCTATACAATCTTTTGCCAGGATGATATCTGTTTCGAGTATCCCCAGGTCCCTGTAAAACCATTTTGGGATTGAAATGGAAATATCCTGCCTTTCAAGCTGAATGGTATTGCTTAGATATAGTGAATCTATCAGTTTTGAAAAATTTCCTTCGATGATTTTCCTGTTGAAGGATCCCTTGGGAGTCAATTCTCCTTTATCGGCGCTGAATTCCCTGTCGAGAAGCGTGAAATTCACTACCCTTTCGTAAGGTGCAACATCTTTGTTTGCCGACATGACGATCTGGTGGAAATACTCCCTGAGGTTATCACCTTTACAGGAAATGAACAGGGAATCGGTAAGATCGGGAGCGATCAGGAGTACATTATACGGTTTATTGTCGCCCACCACGAAGGTGCTTTTTATTCCCGGAACATGATGGAATTTCTTTTCAATCACCTGTGGAGCGACAGTCTGTCCACGGTTATTTTTATAGATATCCTTGACCCTGTCGACAATTTCATGGTACCCGTCTTTATTGATGATGAAAACATCACCGGTTTTCAGCCAGAAGTCTTTTTCTGAGGATACCGGGTAGGGGATGCTGCCATAGGGAGGTGCATCTTCAAGATACCTTGCTATATAATGACCGCTGATTTCCAGTTCCCGGTTATCATTCAGCCGGGTTTTTACTCCCGGAAGGGGAATGCCCACCTTGAAATCCTGGTAACGGAAGGGAGGGGTCATGGTGATGCCGCCTGTAGCTTCTGTCATGCCAAAACCGCTGCTAAGTGCCACTCCATGCTCATTGAAAAAACGGAATACTGCCGGATCAAGATAGCCTGCAGCGCTGAGTCCCCATTTCAGCCTGCTGCCGAGGACCTCTTCCAGGGCATTTGCCCTCAGGTCGGCGCTCTCAATCCCGCTGATCTTCTCCTGGCATTTCTCATACAGTTCCTGCCAGCGCAAAGGTATGCTGATAAAGCCGCTGGGATTGACCTTCGGGAAAAGCGTAAAAAGGGTTTCTGCCGAATTGTTCCCTGCAAAGACATAAGTTCCGTGCCAGTATATTGTCCCTGTCATTTCAAGGTAACGGCCGAAGGTATGGAACAAGGGAAGATAGCAGAGGAAGGTTTCATTGCCGGCTTCAGGAAGGGCGGCTGCCCGGGCGAAACGTTTTGAAACAATATTATATACCGAGAAGGAGACTCCTTTAGGAAGACCGGTGCTGCCTGAAGTAAACATGGTTGTGGCAACGGTATTGGTGGGTTTAACGGGCCTGGCAGAAAGCACCTTTTCTATCTCTGAACGGGAGATCCTCTTGCATTCTTCCTGCAGGAAAGCTACAGTTGCAGCCTTCTTTACACCCGGGGTCATGGTAAAGATCCTGAACTTTGTAGCAGTCATCTCATTGACCTTCTCGAGTACTGCGACCCTCTGTGGCGTGTCAGCTACAGCCAGGTTGATTGAGAGTTTGTCAAACAAGGGCGCAAGTATCTCGGCCCCGAAATGAGTGCTGAAAGGCGAGATAAAAAGGCCTGAACAAAGACAGGCCAGGTCAACACATGCACCCTCAACGCAATTCTCTGCGTAAAGGGCAACCCTGGGTTCCCCGCCTGCCGTCAGGCATACCACTGCGGCTATTTCCCTGAGGTGGCGGTAGATCTGCTCATAGGTCCAGTCAACGGTTGGTGTGACCGACATATCTTTGAACATGACCTGCTGGGGATGTTCATCCACCCTTTGTTTCACCAGGTCATCAAGGGAATACTGCGTTTTTTGAAGTACCAGGAAAACCGTCTCAGCCCAGCGGTCCCTTTGCCCGGCATCCAGGCAGCGGAGAAAAGCAGGCTTCCCTGTCTCATTCAGGAAACCGAACCAGGTTTCCCGGCTTACCTCATCCCTGGCCGCTTTTTCTTTTGCAGGTTTTAATCCTGCCAGGGAAACTGCCCCTGATCTCTTCAGCTTCCCAACAGCAGCTTCAGCTACGGATAAAAGATCAAGGGCAATGCCCTGTCTCTGTTTTTCTTTTGCAATCTTCCATGAATCAAGCAGTCCTGTCAGCATGTCAGTAAATTTAAATAGAATCATATAAGCAGATATGCAAATTTATCGATTCAAATTATTAATTTTGATTCCGAATTAAAGATATTTTCACTATGTTGTTGAATTTGGATATTGTTAAAGCTATCTATCAGAAAATCAGTTCGTCATCAGAGAAGGCAAGGAAGCTGTTAAACCGCCCGCTCACCCTCACCGAAAAATTCCTGTACGGGCATCTTTATGATGAGGTCCCTGCCATACCCTATGAGCGCGGAAAAGATTATGTAAACTTCAGGATTGACCGGGTTGCCATGCAGGATGCCACGGCACAGATGGCTTTGCTTCAATTCATGACTGCAGGCAGGCCCACCGCCGCCGTTCCATCCACAGTTCATTGTGATCATCTCATCCTTTCTAAAGATGGTGTGAGTCCCGACCTCGCCGCAGCCATGTCGCAGAATGCCGAGGTATATAATTTTCTTCAGTCGGTCTCGGCCAAATATGGCATAGGCTTCTGGAAACCAGGGGCAGGCATCATTCACCAGGTTGTGTTTGAGAATTACGCATTTCCGGGCCAGATGATGATAGGAACTGATTCCCATACTCCCAATGCCGGCGGCCTTGGGATGCTGGCTATTGGAGTAGGCGGGGCCGACGCAGTTGATGTGATGTCGGGCATTCCTCTTGAACTCAAGATGCCGAAGATCATGGGGGTTGAACTAACGGGTACATTAAGTGGCTGGGTTTCGCCAAAGGATATCATCCTGGTTCTTTCGGGCATGCTTACCGTTAAAGGCGGTACAGGTTTCATTATCGAGTATTTCGGGGAGGGTGCAGAATCTTTGTCCTGCACAGGCAAGGGTACCATATGCAATATGGGCGCCGAAGTAGGGGCCACCTGTTCGGTATTTCCCTATGATGAAAGCATGAAACGCTTCCTGGAGGCTACCGGCCGTAAAGTTGTTGCCGAAACTGCCGGTGAATATGCAGCATTTCTGAGAGCAGATCCTGAAATCGCAAAAGATCCTGCAAAGTACTACGACCAGTATATAAAGATAAACCTCTCGGAACTTGAACCCTATGTGAACGGACCCTTCACTCCCGACCTGGCTAATCCTATATCAAAACTGCAGGCATTTCTTCAGGAGAACAATTACCCCGACACCCTTGAAGTAGGACTGATCGGTTCGTGCACCAATTCATCCTATGAAGACCTTTCAAGGGCAGCATTCATCGCAAGGCAGGCCAAGTCGAAGAAACTGAATGTCAAATCATCCTTCATCATCACCCCTGGTTCGGAGCAGATCAGGTACACCGCCGAAAGGGATGGCCTCCTTGATTCTTTTGATGAGATAGGCGGAGTGATCATGGCCAACGCATGCGGCCCCTGTATCGGGCAATGGTCAAGAAAGATGGATGATCCCGAAAGAAAAAATTCAATAGTCACATCCTTCAACCGAAATTTCGCAAAACGTAACGATGGCAATGCCGGGACCCATGCATTCATCGCTTCCCCCGAAATGGTGACTGCCATGGCCCTTGCAGGAAGGCTTTCCTTTAATCCGGCCACAGATACTATATTGAATGCGGATGGCATAGCGGTCAAGCTTGACGAGCCGCAGGGATACGAGTTACCTCCCAGGGGATTCGATGTAAAAGAACCTGGTTTTATTCCTCCCCCGGCCGACGGGAAAGGTATCAGCGTAGAAGTGAAGCCGGGATCCGACAGGCTTCAGCTGCTTGATCCCTTTGAAGAATGGAACGGGACCGACATAAAAGGGATGCGTTTGCTAATCAAGGCCAGGGGAAAATGCACCACCGACCATATTTCCATGGCCGGGCCATGGCTCAAATATCGCGGCCATCTCGACAAGATATCCGATAACCTGCTGATGGGTGCAGTCAATGCGTTCAACGGCAAGGCGAATTCGGTAAAGAACGGCATTACAGGCGAATATTCAGGAGTATCACAGACCGCCCGTTATTACAAGGCACAGAATATTCCTTCCATCGTTGTTGGAGATGAAAACTATGGTGAAGGGTCCTCGCGTGAACATGCGGCCATGGAGCCCAGGTACCTGGGTGTAAGGGTTGTCCTGGTGCGGTCCTTCGCAAGGATACATGAAACAAATCTCAAAAAACAGGGAATGCTGGCTGTCACCTTCAGCAACCCGGCCGACTATGATAAAATCCTTGAAGACGATACCTTTGAGTTAACCGGGCTGGGATCATTTGCCCCGGGCAAACCCCTGGTACTTAAAATAAACCATTCCGACGGACGTTCTGAAGAGATACAGCTCAGCCACAGCTACAGCGATCTTCAGATACACTGGTTCAAAGCCGGCAGTGCGCTTAATTACATGAAAGAAGTTTAATTATAAATAATTCAATACGCTACGATATGGACATGCAGAAATTCATCGCAGAACACGCTCCTGAAACGGAAGGTTCCTGCACAATAGACGAACAACTGTTCAAACAGTTTGATGTAAAACGAGGCCTGCGTAATGCAGACCACACAGGGGTACTGGTAGGCCTTACCCGGGTAGGCAGCGTGGTGGGTTATGAAAAAATCGACGGCAAACTTGTTGCTATTGACGGCAAGCTGATCTATCGCGGAATCGAGATCAGCGACCTGGTCAGGGGCAACCAGGCCGAAAAACGTGCAGGCTTTGACGAAACCGTATTCCTCCTGCTTTTCGGAAGACTTCCCAAAGAAGAAGAACTGAAGGTTTTTTCGGAAGGCCTGGCCGAGCAAAGGGCACTGCCTGAAAATTTCAACAGGGACATGATCCTGACCATGAAGGGAAAGGACATTATGAATATGTTGGCACGTTCCATCCTTGCTTTATACACCTTGGATGAATATGCCGACGACACCAGCATACAGAATGTCATAAGACAGTCGATCAGCCTCATTGCGAAATTCCCGACTATTGCCGTGTATTCCTATCATGCAATGCGGCATCTCATCTATTTTGACACTCTTACGGTGCGCTACCCCGACAAGAAACTGTCTTCAGCCGAGAACTTCCTGTATATGCTCAAAGGGAATGACTACACTCCCCTTGAAGCCGAGCTTCTCGACCTCTGTCTTATGCTTCATGCCGAGCATGGCGGTGGTAACAATTCCACTTTCACGACCAGGGTTGTAAGCTCGAGCGGCACCGATACTTATTCGGCCGTTGTTGCAGCAATCGGTTCCCTGAAGGGGCCATTGCACGGAGGCGCTAACATCGAGGTCATCGATATGATGGACAACTTCAAAGCCAATATTAAGAACTGGAGCAATGATGATGAAGTGACCGAATACCTGCGCAAAATCCTGAAGAAGGAGGCTTACGACAAGAGCGGGAAAATCTACGGTTTCGGCCATGCAGTGTATACCGTTTCAGACCCCAGGGCGATTCTGCTGAAGGAAAAGGCAAGAATGCTTTCGAAGGAAAAAGGACGCGAGAAGGAAATGGCCCTTTATGAAGCGATAGAGCGCATCGGACCCGAAATTTATTATGAGTTCAAGGGCACCAAGGATAAACTGATCTCTCCCAATGTTGACTTTTACAGCGGCTTCGTATATGAATGCCTTAAGATCCCCCGTGAACTGTTTACACCCCTCTTCGCTATTTCACGTATCTCGGGATGGTGTTCGCACCGCCTCGAGGAACTGATCAGCGGCCGCAGGATCATCCGTCCGGCATACAAGGCTGTTGAACCAGACCATAAATACATCCCGGTCAGCGAGAGAAAGTAGGGTATATTTTCCGCATCGTCATATTCACGAAATATGCCGACAGCGAGGCGGGCAGTATCCTTGACAGGATAAAGTAATTAATGCGGTTTATGCGTCCATGGATGCAGACCGCCTTTTTTCCGCAATTTTTTACAGCAAAGGCCGCCACTCCTGCAGGGTCCTCCATCTTCATATTCCCCTGCGGATTGCTTTCGAGGAATTTAGGAGTGTTGATGATCCCTGAGCAGCAAACCGTAATGCCGATATTAAATGGTAGGAATTCGCTGTGGAGCGACCTTCCAAGCGAAATAAGGTAAGCTTTGGAAGCGGCATACGGGGCAACATAAACAGGGGCCAGAAGCCCCGCCATTGACGACATCAGCAGGATATTACCAGGCTTACCCTGTTCCCGGAGGTAGTGAGCAAATGCATGCACCAGAAGCAGGGCTGTACGGTTGTTCACATCGATAAATCGTTGCAGGCTCCCGGCATCATGATCAAGGAAAGGCTTCACCTCCGACATTGCAGCACAATACACCATCATCCCGCATCCTGCATCCCGCATCGCATCCATGCATATCTTCCATGCATCTTCACCGGCAAGGTCCAGATGCAACGCTACCGTTTTAATCCCGTACTTCCTCACGGCCTTCTTCCCGATCTCCCCTAACGCTTCTTCGTTATGATCCACCAGGATGAGGTTAAACCCCTGCCCGGCCAGGAGTTCGGTGAATGCCTTTCCCAATCCCTCTGCCGATCCTGCGATAAGGGCCCATTGACCTTCTTTCATGATATTTCCTAAATTTGCGGCCTGCAATAATAATTAAATTTCAACTAATGTCTAAGTTGCTTTTTTTCTTTCTCAGGCTGATGAAATCCTGGCAGTCATTTATCATGAAGATCAAGGGAAAGACTGCGGATGACATCCACCAGGAAAGAATAGCTTCAGGTAAGGCATGGGATGATTTCTGCGATAACCTCAAATCGGCCGGAGCCGCTCTGCATATGCCGGGAACGCCGGGGGATGCTTTCAGCCAGGCCGAGGGCATACGTTATCTCAGCAGGCTTACAAGGGGAGGGCTGGAAGCATTCATAGAATATGCAGACCCTGCATTTCCTGTGCTCCGGCGGACTGCCCATGAAACAATAAAGCTCGGGGCTGACAATCCCGACAATTATTATTTCAATGCCCAGATCAGCGGGAATTATGAATACCGCCTGAGCGGTAAAAGAAATACCGTTGATTATTTCGGGCTGTTCACCCAGAACGGGAATTACGGGACCACAGGCGGAATGGCTCCCTGCGCAGTCCTCGAACATCATCAGATACACTATGAACCTGACGGAAGTTTCGAGGTTATACTCAGCAAGGAAAAGAAAGGCAGGAACTGGCTTAAAATTGAAGAAACCACGAGTATGCTGATGGTGAGGCAGACTTTCCTGGACCGGTTTAAAGAAACGCCTGCGGAAATCATTATATCGAACCTCGACGGGAGGGTAGCACCGGGTAACATTACCCCGGCTATGGTAGACGAAGGATTGAAAACCGCTTCCATGTTCGTGGGAGGTGCAGCCCTGATGTTTTCGAGCTGGTCAAAAGGGTTCCAGAGGCATGCAAATAAACTCCCCCTGTTTGATCCGAAAAAATCAAACGATGCAGGAGGGGATGCTTCCATAATCTATTACCACAGCTACTGGAAGCTGGCCCAGGATGAGATCCTGGTAATTGAAGTGAAGCCCCCCGAATGTGATTCCTGGAATTTCCAGCTGAACAATTACTGGATGGAATCACTTGATTACAGGTATTTCACGATTTGCATCAACAAGGCATCTGCAATATATGAACAAGACGGTTCAGTCAGGGTTATCGTGGCGCATTCAGATCCGGGCCATCCCAATTGGATCAATACCTGCGGACATTACGAGGGAACGATGCTCTGGAGGTGGTACCGGCTAAAGCCAGGCGAACCTGCACCTGAACCTGCATGCAGAATCGTGAACCGTGAACCGTGAACCGTGAATCGTGAATCGGATTACGGTTCACGATTTGAGAGTCACGATTCGACAGCTCAAATTCAAAAAAGAAATGAATACAAAGAATGACAAATAAGAATTTTGCAAAGAGGCCAATTGTTTTCAGAGGTATAAATTCGGTATGGAAGAGTACCTATTCCCTGGGAAGTAAAATCAAGCTTGACAAGGATGACCTGATCCGTAAAGCACGGAAGACGACAGGTTTGAACGAGCTGGGGAGGGATTTCCAGGATGAGCCTGTTGAACGAATGCTAAGATCTATCAATGAGGAGGCAAATCTGAATCCAATCGGGAGGTTTATCACCAGGGAAAGACTCTCAAGCCTGATCAGCATAAGGCTGAGGGCTGAATATTTCTTTAAGAAACATCCTGAGATTCTTGAGCAGGAGCTATACCCCGCATGGATCATCGTGGGGCTCCAGAGAACCGGGACCACCAAGCTGCAGAGGCTTCTTGCAGTAGATCCCAACCACCGGGTGATTCCCAGCTGGGAAGTGATCAACCCCATGCCTTTAAACCTTGATTTCCTGCCTTCGGCGAACTATGAAGACCCCAAACGGATCAGGGTGGCCCGCACATCGGTTAAGGCCGTCGAGTGGATGTCGCCGGGTTTTTTTGCCATTCATCCCATCGATGCATTACAGCCTGAGGAAGATATTCTTATGCTTGATGTGAGTTTCCTCAGTACCACCACCGAGGCTATGATGAATGTGCCTTCCTATGCAGCCTGGCTGGAAACCGTTGACCAGTCGCCGGCATACGAATATGCTGTGAAGCTGCTCAAGTTCATGCAATGGGCGAAACCTGCAAAGCGCTGGGTGCTCAAAACTCCCCACCATCTTGAGTTCCCTCACCTGATAACAAAACATTTCAACGAGGTTAAATTCCTATGGCCTCACAGGAATATTTATGAATCGGTACCTTCTTACCTCAGCATGCTGACCTATAACTATATGATGTTCAGCGATGATGTGGATGAACGAAAGATAGCGAAGCACTGGGTGAGAAAGACAGGGTATATGCTTCAGCAGGCCCTGGATTTCAGGCTGCAGGGGAATAACAGTAAGAATTTTTTAGATATCTGGTACAAGGACCTTATCGGTGATTCAATGAAGGAAATGGGCCGAATCTATTCTTTGGACGGAGGGCTGAACGAGACCCTGGTTGAACGTTTCCTGAAGCATGAGGAGGAACATCCGCACAGGAAGCATGGCATTCACCTGTATTCCCTGGCTGATTTCGGGCTGAGTGAAGCTGACATTGACAAACATACTTCCCATTACCAGGCATTTATGAAAGAACATTATGGAAGACAATAAACAGGAAAAATACAAAGACCCATTCAGGGCAACGCTGACAGGCATCATGGACCTGTTTAAAAACCGGATACCCGACGGGATTATCAATGAAAGGGACCGGCTTGAAGGAAAAACCGTGGTCGTCGACGGGGCAAGTTCGGGCCTTGGTTTTGCAATTGCTGTTGAAGTGGCTGCAAGAGGTGCAAAAACGGTAATGGTTTGCAGGAGCGGAATCCCTGCAAAAGGGGAGGAGGCGAAAAAACTCAGCGGGAACCAGGACGTGCATATGCTTCACGTTGATTTCAGCGATGCCAGAAGCACCGAAAACGTATGCGCCGAACTAAGAAACCGGTTTGCTCCCATTGATATCCTGATCAGCAATGCGGGAGTAGTACCCCAGAAATCCAGGAAAACTCCACAGGGCCTGGAAGAGATGTTCATGGTGAATTACTTCTCAAAATTCATTTATATTACCACACTGATAGAAAATGGGAGCATGGGAAATATCAGTTTCGGTAAAGAGGGCATTGAACCTGCAGGCAGTCAGGGGACCAATGCGAATTCCGTACCCAGGATCATTTTTGTTTCAAGCGAATCACACAGGAACCCTGCCATTATCAACTGGGATGATTTCGGGAAATTCACTCCTTACGGGGTAAAGCAGTCTATGGAACATTACGGGCACAACAAACTCCTGCTTACTACCTTTGCAGTTGAGTTGTCGAGGAGACTCAATCACAATGGCAGCACCTCCTGCTCAGTATTTGCCTTATGCCCGGGCCCAGTCAACTCAAATATTGCAAGGGAGACCCCTAAAATATTCCAGCCATTGCTCAGGCTGGTCTTCAGGATGTTCTTCAGGTCGCCGAAAGATGCATCAGCCCCTGCGGTTTATTTTTCAGTTTCACCGGATGTGGAGAAAAAGTCTTTTGAATATTTTTTCCTGATGAATCGTAAAGAGGTGGATTCCAAGGCCTTGAATGAGGGAAACGGAAAAAAATTATGGGAAATGTCATCCGCCCTCAAGAAAAATGTATAATTTTGTACTATTAAATAAAATTGAGCGTTTACCAAGTAATAAATTTAAACCAGAACAATCCATGAAAAAAGTAACATTATTTATCGGAATGATAGCTATGGCAGCTTTCCTTTCGACCAGCGTTTTAGCCCAGGATAAGACCACAAAGGACACCAAGGCTGCTCCTGCAACTACCACAACAACCAAGACCGATGCCAAGGCTCCTGCAAAGGATTCCAAGGAAGGTTGCAAGCCCGGTTGCACCATGAAGAAGGAAGGTGGAAAGTGTTGCGATAAGGACAAGAAGACCACAACTCCTGAAAAGAAGTAATTAAATTATAATAAATTAAAAAAGCCCGGGTTCTGAATCCGGGCTTTTTTTATGCATGCAACCAAAGGGCGGGTGTTTATTTCTTCACCTTTGAGTCCTCGATAAGAATATCATAGAAATAACCGGCGCCAAGGTCCTTGTCGAGCACCACTTTGCCTTCAAACACCGCTACATCACCTACTTTTAATGAATCCAGGGATGTAATTGTAAGGTCAAAATGTTCCCCGTCCTTTGTGCCGTCCTGGATATGGATCCAGTTCTTGTTCATGATCCCACCTGCAAATTTCACCACCTGGCCTCGGATCTTTATGGTTTTGCCTTCGAATGACTTTTTACCGGCGTATAGTTCGGCAATGGTTACACCTCCTTCGGCTTTTTTAACAGAGATGCCTTTTTGTTCCATTGCAGGTTGCTGGCCTGTTTGAGGTGCAGCCTGCATATGAGGTGATGAAGTGATGGGCTCTGATGAGAAATCCTGGACAAAGAAAATGCTCCTGAATGTTCTTTTCAGTTCCTTGCTTGTGAACTCCTTCATTTCGGCACCATCCGACCAGAAATAAGTTCCCCCGGTTTTCACATCCATTTTAGTAATTGCCATCCAGTAATCCCTGCCGTCATCGGAAACCCTTACGTAGGTATAGGCGCTGGCCTGTATAACTTCTTCGGCTTTAACCTGGTGGGCGTTGGGCGCCAGATCAGCAACTTTTTTATCACTGCCACCCTGGCAGGATATCAGGAACAGGGCAACTATCGCGGAAAAAACGAGTCCAGTACTTTGTAATTTCATATCTTTGTATATAAGTGAATTGATGCGCAAAGCTAAAAATTTCTTTTGATCTTCAATAGTCCAGGCCTTATGACTTTTTCGCACCGGGTATACCTGTTTTTATTAAGTATCATTGTCCTGTTTACTTTCGTGTTTCTTGTATACTATGGATATGGCTATTACAGGTTGCCTTTGGAGGAACGTTTCTTTTACCAGGGGCATAACCTTCTGAAACCAGGCGGCAGCTGGGGTCATGGCTTCGGTATCATTGGATCTGTTTTTATGATCCTTGGTATTATTTTGTATATGGTGAGGAAAAGAAGCAGGTTCCTGTCGCGTTTTGGTTTATTAAAACACTGGCTTGAATTCCATATTTTTCTTTGTACCCTTGGGCCTGTATTAATTCTGTTTCACACTTCCTTTAAATTCGGGGGATTGGTAGCAGTTAGCTTCTGGAGCATGGTTGCTGTTTTCCTCAGCGGTGTCATCGGCAGGTTTATTTATATCCAGATACCGAGAACAATAGAAGGGCGTGAATTGAGTTTAACTGAAGTAAGGGATCTGAAAAGCAATATCAGTACCATATTATCAGAATCCTATAGGCTGGACGAAGAAAGCTTCAAAATAATTGTAGATTCTACGAAAAAAAAGGTTGAGTTGTTCCAGAGTAACATATTCGTTAAATTTATTAAAAAGTACCTGGCAGACCTGAGGACAATCAGCAAGGTTAAAGCTGTCTGCAAAAGGAACAATCTTTTACGGGCCGACAGGAAAAGAATTGTAAACCTGGTAAAGAACGACATCACGCTAAATCGAAGAATTGATAGCCTGGTTGCTATGCAAAGCCTCTTCAAATACTGGCACGTGGCACATCTTCCCTTCGCCATTGTCATGCTCATCATCATGGTAATTCATGTTGCTGTTACAATAGTTCTCGGATACCGCTGGATTTTTTAACATGGAAACGCTTTTTGAAAACATTCTGATTTATTTAGTAGTCTTTTTATTTTGCCTGGCTGTAGTTGTTATTTATCTGCGCAGGCAGAAACGGCAGTCGAAGCAGGTTGAGGAGAAGATTGTAAAGGCAAAGCTGGAAGGTTTATACGAACCTGTTTCCCTCCATCCGGTTGTAGATCCAAATAACTGTATTGGAACAGGAGCATGTATTTCTGCCTGTCCCGAAAAAGACATCCTTGGGATCAGGAACGGGAAAGCCACAACCATTAATGCTTCACATTGCATAGGGCATGGCGCCTGTTTCCATGCCTGCCCCACCCAGGCAATTACACTATGTATCGGAACTGAAAAACGTGGTGTTGACCTCCCTCATATAAACTATAATTTTGAAACCAATATTCCCGGAATATATATTGCCGGGGAGTTGGGAGGTATGGGCCTGATCAAGAATGCAGTGGAGCAGGGCAGACAGGCAGTTGAAAACATTGTTAAAGCCGGAAGGAAGCAGCATCATGCTACCTACGACCTGATCGTTGTTGGGGCTGGTCCTGCGGGGATTTCGGCTGCCCTGAATGCAAAGAAGCATAACCTGAACTGCCTTACCCTTGAGCAGGACACTCTTGGCGGGACGGTTTTCTCATTTCCAAGGTCCAAGATTGTTATGACTTCACCAATGGACATTCCGCTTCATGGGAAAGTGAAGTTATATGAAACCAGCAAATCTGAACTTCTTGAGTTATGGAAGGAAGTAATTCAGAAAAACAATATCTCCGTAAAAGAAAACTCCAAAGTCGAGGCCATTGTTCATGAAGAAGAGCATTTCAGGGTTGAAACCCTGAGCGGAGAACAATACACTTCCCGTTTTGTATTGCTTTCAATCGGAAGAAGAGGGACTCCCCGCAAACTGAATATTCCCGGAGAGGAGCTTGAGAAGGTTACTTACCGTTTACTGGAGCCTGAAATCATCAACGGAAAGGATATTATGGTTGTAGGAGGGGGCGATTCGGCTATAGAATCGGCCTTGTTGCTTGCCGGTCAAAATAAGGTCATCCTTTCATACAGGGGAGATTCTTTCGGCCGTATCAAACCAAAGAACAAGGAGAGGATTGAAGAAGCGGTGGGGCAGGGGTTGATAGATGTGAAGTTAAACACTAACCTTTTATCGATTGAACAGGATGAAGTAATTCTTGCATCAGGGGATGAAGGGAAGAAAACGGTCAGACTTAAAAATGACCTTGTTTACATTTTTGCAGGAGGTGAGCTGCCTATGCAGTTCCTGTTAAAGATTGGATTGCAGATAACAAAGAAATTTGGTGAGGCTGTTTTGAAGCACCGTTAGGTCAGATTAATGGCCAGGACCCCAATGCCGGGCCGTGATGCAGGATATGGCGCTTTGCACCGATGCAGGATGATAAGAATATGAATAGAGTAATTTTCTTTATTGTGTTTTTGATGCTGGCCATGGCAGGCAGGGTTAATGCCCAGATTTCCCCTGGCAAGCTGGCTTCGGTGCATGCCCACCTCGAAGGCATCTCCAACTGCACCAAGTGTCATACACTTGGCGACAAAGTCACCAACGACAAATGCCTCTCATGCCATACTGAGCTTAAGGTCCGTGTAGACCTGCATAAAGGGTATCATGCTTCTTCTGAAGTGAAGGGTAAAAGTTGTATTTCCTGTCACAGCGATCATCATGGTGAGAATTTCCAGATCATACGCTTTGACAAGGACAAATTCAACCATGCTCTGACAGGGTTTACTCTGAGCGGGGCTCATGCTAAAAAAACCTGCAAGGATTGTCATAAACCAGGATTCATATCAAATCCGAAAATCAAAGCGCAGAAATTCACTTATCTTGGACTGAGCACGAATTGCGTACCATGCCATACCGATTACCATCAGAAGACCTTGACTGCCCCGTGCCTGGATTGTCATGTCGCAGATGCCTTTAAACCGGCTTCCAGGTTCAGTCACGCTTCAACAAAATTCCCTTTGCTGGGCGGTCATCAATTAGTTCCCTGTGAGAAATGCCATCCGGTTACCATGCCAAACAATGTTAAATTTCAGCAATTTGCCGGAATAAAATTTGCGCAATGTTCCAACTGTCATAACGACCCTCATCACGGGCAATTTGGTTTGAACTGCATGTCGTGCCATTCCGAAACCTCCTTTCATACGGTTAAAGGGATTAGCAATTTCGATCATTCAAAAACAAGGTATCCCCTCGAGAATAAGCATCTGTCCGTTCCCTGCAAATCATGCCATAAAACCAGTGTTACAGATCCTTTAAAGCACGATAAATGTTTAGATTGCCATACCGATTATCATACAGGTCAGTTCGTAAAACAGGGGATTCCAACCGATTGTTCTGCCTGCCATACTACCAAAGGCTTCCCGGGGGCATCTTTTACCATCGAACAACATAATGCGGCTGTCTTTAAGCTTGAAGGGGCGCACCTTGCAACCCCTTGTTTTGCCTGTCACAAGAAACAGGAGAAATGGAGTTTCAGGCAGATCGGTATCCGTTGCGCCGATTGCCATAAAGACATCCACGAGGGCCTTATTGATCAGAAATATTATCCTGAAAAGAATTGTGCTTCCTGCCATAACCCGGCCCAATGGAACAACATAGCCTTTAACCATTCCCAGACCCGGTTTGCACTTTCGGGTCCCCATACAACTTTAAGCTGCCGTGCCTGTCATATTAAAAAGGATAGTGCGGGAACAGAGCACCAGCAATTTTCGGAAATGCAGGCGAACTGCTCCAGCTGCCATAAGGATAATCATAACAAACAGTTTGAAATTAACGGGATCACCGATTGCATGCGCTGCCACACGGCAGATATTTGGAAGATCCCGTCATTCGATCATAACAAAACGGCTTTCCGGCTTGACGGGAAGCATCAGAATGTGGCTTGTGCAAAGTGCCATAAAAGCGTTACACAAGGGAATATTACTTACATATTGTATAAAATAAAGGATACGAGATGCGAAAGTTGTCATTGATCATCCTGCTGGTTCCGGTATTTTCGCTGATGTCTTTACGACTGATAGCGGATTCGCCCCATGGTAAAGGTTTTAAGCTCAGCTGTGATCTTTGCCATAGTTCGAATGGCTGGAAATTCGACAAGTCTGTCTATTCTTTCGATCATAATAAAACCGCGATGCCGCTGTCGGGACAACACCGGGTGCTCGATTGCAGGCAATGCCACAAAAGCCTTGTTTTTGCTGAAGCGAAGACGGCCTGCGTGGACTGTCATACCGATATGCATAACCAGACGGTTGGCCCCGACTGCGGAAGGTGCCATACTTCGAATTCATGGATCGTTGATAACATCACTGAAATGCACCAGAGAAGCAGGTTCCCGCTGGTTGGTCCGCATTATACGACAGACTGCTCACGTTGTCATCCCTCTGCTTCCCTGCTGAGGTTCGAGCCCCAGGGTGTGGAATGTTATGACTGCCATGCGAAAGACTACCAGGGTACCACCAAACCAAACCATGTCCAGGGAGGATATTCAAAGAATTGTTCGGAATGCCATTCACTTTTTGGGTTTACATGGACCACCACCAATGTAAATCATGACTTTTTTCCACTTACCAACGGCCATAAAATAAGTGATTGCGGGCAATGCCATGTTGGCGGGAATTACTCAAACGTTTCGAAAGAATGTGTTTCCTGCCACCAGTCCAACTACAATGCAACGACCAATCCTAATCATATTGCAGCCAGCTTTCCGACAAGTTGCGGCGATTGCCATACCACCATGCCGGGATGGAAACCGGCAACCTTTACTTCTCATGATGCCCTGTTTTTCCCGGTTTATTCCGGCAAGCATGCAGGTACCTGGACTGCCTGCACCGACTGTCATACCGATCCCGCCAGCCTTAAAACCTTCAGTTGTATTGACTGCCATTCCCACAACCAGCCGGATATGGACAGCAAGCATAACAAGGTAGGAGGATATGTCTATGCGAGCCTCCCCTGCTATGAGTGTCATCCAACGGGAACTGTAAGCGGTGCATACAATCATAATGCAGGGAAATTCCCTCTTACAGGCGTTCATATAACCACGCCATGTCTTCAGTGCCATACCAACGGTTTTGCCGGTACACCCACCGACTGTTTTTCATGCCACCAGAAGAACTACACCCAGTCAACAAACCCTAACCATGTGGGTAAGAATATTCCGAACACCTGTGCCGATTGCCATACTACGGCACCCGGTTGGAAACCCGCGACTTTTGCCATCCATAATAATTATTATGCCTTGACCGGGGGGCATACCACAGCTACCTGCGTTGCCTGTCACAACGGCAATTACGTAAACCCACCCAATACCTGTGTGGGATGCCACCAGCCGAATTATAACAATACCACTAATCCTAACCATTCGACACTGGCAATTCCGACTACCTGTTCCGATTGCCATACGACCACCCCCGGATGGAAGCCAGCCACATTTGCCATACACAGCAACTATTACGTGTTGGCCGGAGCCCATACCACCGTTGCCTGTGCCACTTGTCATAATGGGAATTACAACACCCAGATCCCCAACACCTGTGTGGGCTGCCATATGGCAAATTACAATGCAACCACCAACCCGAATCATGCCACCGCAGGGTTTCCCACCGATTGTGCTTCCTGCCATACCCAGGTCGCATGGACTCCTTCGACTTTTAACCATGACGGGCAGTATTTCCCAATATATTCCGGACATCATAACGGGAGGTGGACGCTTTGCTCAGACTGTCACCCGAGCGCCAGCAATTTCCAGCAGTTTACCTGTACAACATCCTGTCATTCCAAATCTACAACCGACAGCCATCACCAGGGAGTTGCAGGGTACTCATACAACAGCGCTGCCTGTTACAGCTGCCATCCTACAGGCAGTTCAGGAGGCAAGATGATGAGGCCAATGATAAATAATCCAGGGAAACAATAGAAAGCATGAGATTCCTGCTGCCCTTATTTCTTTTTATATTCCCGATAGGGCTGTTGCTGAACGGGCAGACAGAGGGAAAGATTGAAGAAGGGACAGTAAGCTATCTGAGCTCCCAGAATGTCTATGTGAAGTTTCTTTCCACGGCCGGGATGAAATCCGGGGATACTTTGTTTTCAAGGAAGGGTGAGAAAATGAGCCCCGCGCTTTTTGTGAAGGATCTTTCATCCATCTCATGTGTTTGCGTGGTTATAAATTCCACAAACCTATCATTGGGCGACAAAGTATACCACAGGCAGCAACTTGCACCTCCTCAGAAGACTGAACAGCCCGCTCCGCCATCCGCAGTGATACCTGTAATAAAGAAACCTGATACTGTTGCCGCTGTTTCTCCGGTTGCAGATACTTCTGCCGTAAAAAAAGCAAAGCCAAAAGCCGGCAGGCAATCGATACACGGGTATTTCGGAATAGCTTCCTATACTGATTTCTCGAACAACTCCTCCACCAATGTGCAGCAAATGAAATACACCTTATTGTTCACGGCGCGGAATATAGGAAATACAGGCCTTTCGGCTGAATGTTACATGACCTTCAGTCACAGCAACCAGAACTGGAGTGAGATACAATCGGATGTTTTCAATGGGCTGAAGATATACAACCTGGATGTGAGTTATGATTTTGGGAGCAGGGCAAGCCTTTTGCTTGGGCGCAAGATCAATCCGAAGCTTTCGAATATGGGTGCCAATGACGGCCTGCAGTTCGAGCTGAAGTTCAAGCCACTAAGTATAGGGTTGATTGCGGGATTCAGACCCGATTATACCGATTACGGATTTAATTCAAGCCTTTTCCAGGCGGGAGTATATCTTTACAATGAACACAGGGCGAAGAACGGAAGTATGGAGACCACGCTGGCATTTATCAACCAGACAAATAAAGGGAATACCGACCGAAGGTTTCTTTACCTGCAGCATGTGAATTCCCTGGTGAAGAACCTTACTTTCTTCGGATCAGCTGAAATGGACCTCTATAAACTGAATTATAATTCAGCCGACAGCAGCTATACTTCGGCGAATGTTTTTAACCTTACCAACCTGTATCTTTCACTGAATTACAGGGTAATCAGGCAGCTGACGCTGTCGTTTTCGTACAGCGCCAGGCAGAATGTGATTTATTACCAGACCTATAAAAGTTATCTTGATAAGATCACCGATCCCCAGACTTTGCAGGGCTACACCCTGCAGGCAGTGATCAGGCCTGTAAACAAGCTTTCCATTGGGGTTACCGGAGGCTACCGCGCAGAAAAGACCGACCCCAAACCAAGTAAGAATTTTTACGGATACATCACCTACAGCCAGATCCCCGGAATCAATATCGCGGCGACTGCAACCGTAACCATTCTCCAGACGAGTTATATCAGCGGAAATATTTATGGCCTCGGGATTTCAAAAGACCTGGTTTCCGGCAAACTTTTTGCCGGCCTTACATACAGGTACACCGATTACCACTATTACAACAATGAATATTCTTCGGTGCAGAATGTCGGTGAAATTGATCTGAGCTGGAGGATCTGGAAAAAATTCTCATTATCGCTTTATTATGAAGGCACCTGGGATAATGCGAACCAGTATAACCGGATCTATGCGCAACTGAACCTTGGATTCTGATGTATTTCCTGCGAGTCATAAAAGTGATCTGGTTTTTCTTCCGGTTTATACTGAAGCAAAGGAAATACAATGACCCCGTCCTTGCTTCATTCCTCGTACCCTTTTATAAAAAGTATAATAAAGAGCTGGCCCCCGCGACCCTGAAGAAGATCAGGGCCTATTATTGTTTCGGGGTGCCCCTGGTTTGCGAAGTTTATACCAGGATTTACGGGAGGAAGATGTCGGAAGAAGAAAGGGAAAATGCTGTTCTGGGTGGAATAGCGACTCCCCTGATCGATGACTTTACCGACAATAAGCAGATTTCGAAGGAACAGCTGAAGAGTTTGCTGACTTTCGAGGAGCGGGCGAACCCTGCTACCCTGGAAGAGGCTATTGTAAATAAAATTCTTTGCAGATTGCATGGAAGCGTGAGCAGTCCTGATGGGTTCGCCAATGCTTTTAACCAGGTCATCAAAGCCCAGGTTGAATCGGAGAAACAAATGAGGAGAGGCCTCAGCAGGGAAGAGATACTGAAGATTACCCTGGATAAAGGTGCATGGTCGCATATCCTGTTTCATTACCTTATTCGGGAAGTTCCTTCAAAGCAGGCAATCGATGTGATGTACCAGATGGGAGGGGCGCTGCAGATCACCCAGGATATTTTTGATATCTATAAGGATGTAAGGGACGGGATATCAACACTAGCCACCACCTGCAGTGATTTCACTGAATTTGAGAGTTTTTACACTAAAGATTGCGTCAAGTTCTGCGTAATGGCCCGGCAACTGCCGTATAAAAAATCTGATCTTGAATTTTTCATCATCCTCTTTGCCAATATCATGGCAAGAGGCATAGTCGCTTTAAAAATGCTTGAAAAGCTCCAGGAAGAAACCGGCGGAGGCATCCTGCCTTACGAAAAACTTGAAAGAAAGCAGCTGATTTGCGATATGGACAGGCCGGCGAGCTTTCTTAAGATGATATGGTATTCCTATACCCTGGTGAGGGCAGGATCATAACCGTGATCGGGCGAAGAAACGTTAAATGTTCCAAATCAGGCTTCAGTATCAACCGCCTCTTTAACGATTTTATCCATTTCCCCATTCGTTTTCATTATGTAGGGATCTCGGCTTTTGGGTTTTACGTCACCTGTAATCACCCCCAATACTGGTAAAGCAAGTCCGATTCGGCTAAGGCTGCATGTAACCACATATCAATACATTACGATTTTCCTGCAATAAACAACAAGGTTTATTGCAGGTCATTTGTTTGACAAAAGAAAGCACAGATGGTATTTTTGCTAAAAAACAAAAATGAAAAAATATAGATCTGCCTTTGGGGCAATGGTAATTATTACAGCCGCCATAATCTTAATGGTCTCCGGATGCAAAAAAAAGACAGAAGATCAGGTTGTCAACGGCAATGTTGCAGGTTTTTATGAATTTATCATGAATGGCCAGTCGGCAGGAGCTTTAACAAGTTACTACCAGATGACCTTGATCCAGAATG
>JBAXBP010000018.1:0-33796 GCA_037141915.1 Bacteroidota bacterium
CCGTTGGCATTGTTATAGTTTACGCTCACGGTCTGTGCGCCTGCATTGTTCCATACTACGGTGATGGCTGAAGTGCCTGCACCGGCATAGATGGAACCGCCTGAAGAGATGGTCCAGGTATAAGCAGACATGCCGGTTTCGGTGGAATAGGTATAGTAACCCGAATTAGCGCACATGATGTTGTTACCGGTGATGGTAGGAACAGGAAGTGCGTTGACGGTCACGTTGTAAGAACCGGGGGTGGCAGCGGTACAACCGTTTGCATTATTATAATTCACGGTTACGGTCTTGGCACCGGTGGTAAGCCAGGTTACGGTAATGGAAGAAGTTCCTGGTCCTGAAGTAATACTCCCACCGGCCGAAACCGTCCAGTTATAACCGGTCATGCCGGCCTGGGTGGTATATACATTGTTTGTCGATTGTACACAAGAAGTTGCAGGGCCGGAAATGGTTGGAACCGGCATCGGGTTAACAGTAATTGCCAGGGTTCCTGTTGGTCCTGTGGAACATGAATTGGTCGGCGTAACAGTAATATTACCCGAAACTGCGGTGGTGGAAAAGTTAACCGTGATGAAGTTTGTTCCTGCACCTGCAACAATGGAAGCCCCGGCGGGAACAGTCCAGTTGTAATTCGTGGCATTGGGTACGGCAACGATCTGGTAAACCACGTAGTTCTGGTTCTGGCATACTGAAGCAGGTCCCATTATTGTACCGGGAGCCGGGGGAACAGGGCAGTTTGTATTGAAGGTCATATCAGCACCATAGGCAGTACCTCCCGCATTCACTCCAACACAACGGAAATGGTAGGTTGTAGCCCATGAAAGTCCGGAAATGTTGGCCATGACAGCGGTTGCTATACTACCTGTAACAGTCCCGGGTGTTGCGGCTACGTTGTTTCCATAGGCAGTGGTAAGTCCCCAGTCGAAAGAAACTGTAGTTGATGCATAATTGGCATTCACAGAACCATTGAGCTGGGCAGTGGTGGGAGTAACGTTGGAAGACAGGTTTGTGATCACCGTTGCCGGGATTGCATTGGTGGTAAACGTAAGGTCATTCCCGTTTGTAGTTCCACCTGCATTGGTGGCAACTGCCCGGAAGTGGTAGGTGTTATAAGGTAACAGGCCGGTAATGGCTGCGTTTACAACAGTCGCGGTCGAACCAGTAACAGGGCTTTGAACTGCAGTAACTGTTGAACCGTATGCTGTTGTTAACCCATACTGGAAGGTGACTACAGAAGAGCCTCCGTTTGAATTCACCGTTCCGTTTAAAGTCGCACCGCCTGAGGTGATGACAGTGGCGGCAGTTGTAACAACAAGCGGGGGATTAGGCGCAGTGGTGAAAGTAAGGTCACTTCCGTTAACTGTGTAAGGAGCCTGGTCAACACCCCTGGCCCTGAATTGGTAGGTGGTGAGAGGTAACAACCCGCTGATTGTAGCAGAGTAGGGTGTAGTAGTGGAACCCGAAATGGTCGCAGGAATACCTGCAATGGTTAAGCCATACGCGGTCGTTAATCCGTAATCAAAATAAGTTGTAACGTTATTACCTGCTGCATTTACAGTGCCGTTTAGTGTTGCCCCTGTGGTAAGGATAGAGGAAGCAGTAACAGTAATGACCGAAGGATCAACAGAATAAGTATATGCACCAACATCCGGGGGATTGGTTCTGGCGATGTTTACAATATCCGTTGGTAAAGCAGCCATATAACTACCTGTATGATTCATGCTGTAAGTTGTCGGTTTCAGAAGCGTAGCGGAGGTAAATACCGGGTCAGTACTGGTTGAATTCGCATCCTGGGCTGTTGCTGTCTGCCAGGCCGACAAAGTTGCCTGGTCAGCGCCGTTGTAATACCCGATATTAGGGCCGATGCCATCCACAAAATAATCATTATTGTTGAATGTGAACCCTGTAGGGGTTGTCCCCACCGTTATGGCATAGGATTTTGATGCAGGTGAACCTGAGGAAGGCTGGGAAGAATTTTTAAAGATATTATTCCTTACATCCACGTTGCTGATACTGTTTGCAAATCCAAGGCATGAAGACATACCTGCAACAGTAGATGAAAGGTAGGAGCCGCTCATCCAGATCGTGTTATAATAAATCTGGAGGTTCCCGCCCGATTGGATGAATATCGCGAAGGCGTTTGCACCTTGAACCGAAGTGGTTTGACCGGGGCCTTTGATATTATAGAAAACATTATTGGAAATCTCCGTCACTGAAGTTGCTTCACCCCCGTAATAAAGACCGAGTGCGCCGCTTGAAGGGAAACCGGTTCCCAACTGGTACCATTCATGAATTATATTTTTCCTCATTTTAGTATTTGTTGACCCGGTACCAATAGTAATCCCCATTGGCGATTGAGGCACGTTGACTCCGATCGTGTTTCCGATAATCTCATTTCCCTGGATCAATACGTTGTCAGTATATGCCAGACTAATACCATATATATCTACGGCATTTGCTGCACTTAGTGATCCGATAGTATTATTGGTGATAAAGATATTGGATGCTTTATTGGTTGCAATACCGCCGACGCGCACTGCAACGCAAGCTGAATTAATGGCATTGTTGTCAATTGTGACGTTGGAGTACCCTGCACCTCCTGTAACACTGTATAAAACAATCCCCTGCGCATTGTATAGAGGATCAACATGGGCCTGGAGCACACAGTTTTTGACCGTGATATTTGAAGCCCCGATGTTGCCGTTATTATATAAGCCTATTGCAGCTGCGAATCCGCTACCGGCCGTGTTTGTAAATGTAAGGCTGCGATCGCTGCCCCCGGAGTTTGAACCGTCAATGGTAACATACTGGGTTCCGTTAAGTGTTATCATGCTCCAGTAATTCGGACTTACTCCAAGGTAGGAAGTGTTGAATACAGGTGTTATCCCGGGGGCCGGCTTTATTGTAAGAAAGTTACCCGGGCTGGACCCTGGGTTCTGGTTGATAATGATCGGGTAAGTTTCGGAGGTGTAAGTGTTGTCGGTAAGCACCAAGGTAACCCCGCATGTCATTTCTTTATTGTTAAGGTCATTAATGGCCGCTGTTAGCGTAGGATAAACCTGTCCTGCGCCAACATTGAAAGTCCCGCAAATGCCCGGGATGATAGTATATTTGAAAGGGGTGGTAGGAGGTGTGGATGCTGCGGGAGGGTTAGCTGTAAAACCTGCAGCGCCGACCATTGGGTATGAACCTGTGTTCGGGCTGCTCCAGCCATCCTGGGCAAGCACATAATAATAAATTGTGTCGCCCTGTGAGGCTCCGCCGGCAAAAGTGAACAGGTAAAAGTTCCCTCCAAGAGAGTTGGCCGTGGCATAGTTCCAGCTGCCGTTGTAGAATGTTTTCCATGCAATCCTGGGAAGGCCTGAGCCTGTGGTAGGAACTCCATGCATATCGGTGATAGTTGCCAGAAGGGTCCTTGCGGTAAGTGATGATGTACTCATCAGGGGTGTATAGCTGATGTAGGGAGATGTCTGGTCAAGCGGAATTCCGCCAAATTCATCAGCTCCGAGATCGGGGGCTGTAGGAGGATAGCTTGGATTTACAGGGTATCCTGCATTCGGATACCTGGCATCCCCGTCAAAATCAGTATTGATGTTTGGAACCGTCACTGTTTGACCTGCACTTTCAACCTGTGTGGGTGTGGCAGCGTTGATGTGAAGGTTCATTGCCCCGGGGGTGGAATTAACAAAAGGCGGGACTTCGGTCAGTGACTGATTCTCACGTGGCAGAACCCTTGTCTTGAATGCTACCAGGGTCTGGTCGCTGTTGGTCCCGTCATAATAGATATAATGGTTGGCTCCTGGTGTACCTGCATAAAAATCATTGTTATTGCTTGTAGGGGCATAATTGAGAAGGCTTGTTGATGCCAGTTTCAGTGCTGATACGATACCTGTTCCTGCAGCCGTTGAGTTATTTACAATGATATTATTTTTAAGTTCAACGGAACTGGGAGATGTTCCGATGTATAGCCCGCTTGAACCAAAATTTGTACCGGTTGAGGTGGCATTCAGATAAATGGTATTATAATAGATCCCCAGGTTGGCAACGCCGGTAGCACCTGCATAAATTCCGTAGATTGCATTTGCATTTGAAGAAGACGGGGTTTTTAGGTCACCGATAAAGTTGTTATAGCAATACATGTTACCCCCTCCAAGCAAGCTTGACAGATTGATGCCATAAAGTGTGGCGGTTGCACCCGAGGTGCTGATATTCTGTATCTTGTTGTTATAAACATAAGTGTTTATCGAGTTCCCGGTGTAAATACCGTAGAAAGTCGAGGCAGCCGAACTGGTCATGTTCGTTATCGTGTTTCCGTATATCTTTTTATCCCCTGAAGGATTATTCAGGGCATACATAACATAAAATGCACCATTGGAAGCCGGGATGTTATTGTCAATAAGGTTGTTATAGAATTCCGACGAGGACCCTCCCCCGTTTAAGTACAAATAATAGGTGGATCCGGCTCCAAGGGCTGACTGCACCCTGGAGTTATTGTAGATCTGGTTGTTGTGAAATGAAACGGCACCTGTAGCATTCTGGCAGCCGTTGAAATAGATATAATAGATCGTGCCTATTGCCCCGGTAGTAACCGATCCATAGGTGTTGTTCGTAACCACATTATTATAAACATTACAGGCGGAACCCCCGCTGTAACAATCCATGTAATAAACGGTACCTGAGGCTGCATTGGGATAAGTACATCCGGTTACATTATTATTATACACATTCGTGATGGTGGCCGAGGTATAAGAGTTGCCGCGATTATCATAAATGCCGTAGAATGAACCTGTTCCGTTGTATGCAATACTGACCGTATTATTATAAATATCAGCACTGGAGTTGTTGGATGTTCCAAGCTGTATTCCAGAACACACACCTGTACCAGCCGAAGGACCATTGATGGTGTTATTGGCGATCTTGATATTATTCTGGTAAATGGCATAGATACCGTTGTTGGCTGTGGCACCGCTTCCGCCGAAATTGCTCACCAGGTTTGCTCCGTCTTTCCCGATCTCATTATTCTGGTCATAATATGTATAAGGTGAAGTCGGATCAGTAAAACCGACGATATAGATCCCGTTAAAGGCATTGGAAATATTGTTATTGGATATTTTAAAGTATGAGTTTACACCGCTTAAAGCAGTCACGGTCAACTGCGTGGTTGGTGCAGAAGGAGTAACGTTGTTTGCATAAATCCCAACGGTGGAAACATTGGTTTTAGTCATGGTGATATTACAATTCTTAATGGTAACATACTGGGAGCCATTCGTTCCGGAGGCTTTAAGTATGGCATACCCCCATTCAACCGTCCCTGAAGGATCGGTAAGGTCAATACCATCAAAAGTGATATTATCGGTGCCCTGCAGGCAAATGATGTACTCAGTTGTTGAAACTGTGCCTGCCGCTGCAGTAATAAGTGGATTGGCACCTCCGCCCGATTTTTGAAAAACAATGGGATTTGCTGAAGAGCTTGTTGTGGTTGTTATCAATCCTGCTGTAAGGCTTGATAATGTTTCAGTGTAACCTGCTGCAATATTGAATGTTACACCGCCTGAGCCCACCCCGCTCGCATTCAGATCGGCAATTGCCAGGCTTACCGAGGCATAACTGCCAGGAATGGTCTTAATCCCTGTCAGCTGGGCATAGGAAAAGCCGCTGAAAATCAGCATAAAAACTAAGGTAGAAAGTAATCTTTTCATTTTGGTTGGTTTTGGTTATTATTGATTATTCGTTTCTTCTATATTTTTGTTCTCTGCCGATAAGGGAGCAGTTTCATTATTTCTGTTATCCTCGGTATGCTGCAGGGACTCCTGTAGTTTCTTAAGGATCTCATTCTCTTCTTTCTTTTTCCGGATGAGTTGTGAAAGGTCATCCAGCCATGAATTAATATTCTCATCTGGTTGCGTCATGGAGTTGATTTTTCGATTCAGTGGCAAATCTAAACTGACAAGCCGGGAATTACTAAATAAGGTGTATTACAAAACCAATAGTAAGACCTTACATTATTAATATGGATTGATATTCAGATAGTTAAAAACAGGCTTCAAAGGGGAAGCCCAATTCAGAAAAGAAGAATCAATCGGATTCAGAATTGGGCTAGGAAGGTTATCAGGTTTTCCTGTCTCTGTATTCCCAGTTTCTGGCGCAGCCTGGTACGGGCGACCATCAGGCTGTTTTCACTCTGGTAGGTAAGCGATGAAATATCTTTGGTGCTCATGTTCAGCCTGAGAAATGCGCATAGTTTCAGCTCATTAGGTGTAAGTTCGGGACATTTATCCAGCAGGTTTTTATAAAAATCCTTATGGACTTTCTGGAAACGGATCTCGAATTTTTTCATTGAATCTGAGCCTGAACCCTGCTGAAGCTCACTAATTATAGACCTGATAATCTTTGCGTTATGCGTACCTTCATCGATCTGAAGATTCCTGAGCTTCTCAGCAATCTGGACTACCTGTTCATTCATTTTGTTCAGGTACATCACATTGGTGGTCATTTCCTTATTCTGGAACTCAAGTTTTTCATCAAGATTCGCCTTTTCAAGTTCAGACTGTTTTTTCTTCTGTTTTTCAAGCTTAAGAAGGAGAAACAAAATCAATATCAAGGCAATGAGAATGACCCCGCTGATAATATAAATAATGATTATTGTTTTTCGTTTTGACTTTTCAAAACTCAGCTTCAACTCGTTTTCTTTTTCCTTCTTCTCGAACCCCCGTCGAATTTCAGTAAGTTTGAAAGTAGTTATCGAGATCGCTTTGGAAAGGCTGTCTGTTTTTTCGTGGAAGATTTTGTAATAGAAAAGGGCAGAATCATACTTTTTAATATTCTCATAAACCCTGCTAAGGTTTTCACTTGCCATCAGCATTACTTTAGGCTGGTTCTGGTATTTTGCCAGATCATAACCTTTTTTCAGGTAAAACCTTGCTTTTTCGTACTTGGCAACTTCCACAAACACACCTCCCATCCTCACATACAGATCGGCAAGCGAATAGTTTTTCGGCCCCCTGAATTTTTTATCGGTCTCATACATCATCACCAGGCTCTCATTAAGATGCGAAAGGGCTTCATTATACAATCCCTGTTTGCTTTCGATGATCCCCAACCATTGTTTCGCTTCAGCGGCTCTCAGCTGTTCATCTGCTTTAAGGTAAATATTGATGGCTTTCTGGGTGTAATTCATTGCCATTTCATAATTCCCAAGGTCACAATAAACAATACCGATATTCAGGATAGGGTTCCCGATCTCGACAGAATCGCCGACCTCGCTGAAGTTTTTCTGGGATTTGAGAAGGTAATCCAGGCAGGTTTCCTTATCATCGGATTCCTGGTAAATAATGCCCATATTATTATACAGATGGCCCAGGAGCCGTTTTAATTGAAGTTCTTCTCCCAGGTTTATCCCTTCAAGGTAATTATTCATCGCCTCCGGTATATTATCCTGCATGTAGAAAATATTTCCCAGGAGAAGGTAAATCTTTGCCACCTGCTGCTGCTGCTGGCCAGCCCGCCTGAAAAATTGGGATGCCAGCCTGTAATCATGAAGGGCATTGACAAGCCTGTTCTGAATAACTGCAAAATTTCCCATTGAATGATATACCTTTCCAAGGGGAAGAAAAAGTTTAAGGTTTTTTGCAAGATTGAGTGCCTGTTGCAGGCAATATTCCGCAGAATCGGTA
Organism: Bacteroidota bacterium; assembly: GCA_037141915.1. GTDB lineage: Bacteria > Bacteroidota > Bacteroidia > Bacteroidales > FEN-979 > CAIRDP01. The sequence goes on from JBAXBP010000018.1 coordinate 7,674, forward strand.
TTTACACTTTGGTATTCCCTTGAAAGAGCAAGGTAAAGATCTACTTTGAGAGATACGTCGTCGGTCTTGAAAAGGGCTTTATGAATGCTGTCGACAGTTGCAGCGTTTGAATTAAAAGCAGTTATAAGCAACACAAAGGTTTGGGCAGTTATAAGGAACCGGAGATATTGCAGGCAATTCATTTTGGCAAAGCTCCGAAGAATCTTTTTATACTCCTGTGAAATTTATGGAATCCTGTCACAGGTTCGGTCCACATGAGGATACATTGTTTGTATATCAGGTTTACGTTCTTGTCTTTAAGGTATTCAACAGCTTCTTTGGTGTCGGACATCTGCTGTATCCATATGTTGTCAATCCCTTTGGCAATTGCTTCTTTAAGAACTTCAAGGGTATTCTTTGCCGGTGTCACCACCAGGAGATATTTTACCTCAACCGGTAAAGCACTGACCGAATGAAAGCATGCCTGGCCGTCGATAAGGTCTGCTTCAGGGTTAACAGGGTATACTTCATAACCTTTTTTCCTGAGTTCGGAAAATACAGTATACCCGAATTTTTTCTTATCACGGGACACACCGGCAATCGCCAGCTTCCTGTTTTCAAGAAATGCTTCGATTGATTTTCGTGATGCTTTCATATGGATTTCAGTTTTGAGTTTCCTGAACAGATAAATTAAACCTTTCGGGATGTTTGGCTTTCTTATCCCTGTAAAAATCCTGGATGGTCACAATATCTTTTTCATAATCCCCGCTGGGTGTAATAATTGGACCAATCCCTCCTGTTTTGCTGCTGTAATCGATAAAAGAACATGCGATAGGGACTCCCGTTTCCATGGCTATCATATAAAAGCCTTTTTTCCACTGGACAACTTTCTTGCGGGTTCCCTCGGGTGTTATAACAACAAATAATGAAGCAGATCTGTCGAAAAGTTCCTTTAGCTGTTCAACCATATTATTCTTCTTGCCCCTGGCCACGGGGATTCCCCCGAGTTTCCTCAGCAGCCATCCCAGCGGGCCTTTGAAAACTTCTTCCTTGATCAGGAAACGGATGTTCACATCGGCAACATGAAACGTCATCCATCCGATAACAAAATCCCAATAGCTGGTATGAGGGGCCGAAATAATCACAGCTTTTTTTACACCATCCGGCACCCGGCCATCGGTATGCCATCCCATTGTCCTGAGAACGGATTTTGCAAACCAGTGACTCATGATTTCAAGCTTTTAATGAACCCGGGAGATATATAATTATCGAGGGTTTTACAAACTTCTGCCGAAAATGCAATCCCTGAGGTGATCATGGCTTCGATGCTGCTTGGCCGCATGTTCACTATATCCTGACAGGTAAAATGGTTACTGACCAGGGAATAAATGATGCCGGCATTGAAATTATCACCTGCCCCGACTGTGCTTACCAGGGGTTTCACCCGGGGAATTCTGACCTCCGTTTTCTTTTCGCCAAACCAGGCAATGACGCTTTTACTGTTCCTTGTAATGATGAGATTGTTGCAGCCGGATGATTTGATTTTCATATTTATATCCTCAGGCGTACTCAATCCGAAAATGTTAAGAAAATCCTCATCGGAACCCCTGACGATATCGGCCAGGGCTATATTCTGAATAATCCAGGGCCTGACTTTTTCAAGCATGCCTGCATGGGATTTTCTGAAATTCGGGTCATAGACGATAAGCGTTCCGGCCGCTTTTGCTTTTTTTACCCATTTCTTTATTTTACCATGGATGCCGGGGGTGATTGAATAAACAGAACCGAAAAGTATCACATCTTCTTTTTTCGTTTCCGGCAGGGGATCTTTCAGTCTTACCGCAGGATACTGTGTATAAAAAGTGTATGATGCATTGAGCTTTTTATCAAGGAAAGCAAGGGCGAGGGCGGTCTTTCCATCCCGATAACGATTGATGAAGTCCGAACCGACATGATTCTCTTTCAAAAAAGCGTCTATCATCTTCCCCGTATGGTCGTTCCCGTATTCACTGATGAATTCCACTTTCAGGCCCGCCCTTCCGAGTGAAACGGAAGTGTTCAGCATAGAGCCTCCCGGGGTTGCCGACACCGGCTGCTCATTCCTGAAAATGACATCGAGTACAGTTTCCCCTATGGTATAGATGGAACTGATCATTTCAGTATTCAATTTCAAGGTCCAGGCCTTCCTTCAGTTTCAGAAGTGAAGGGTTTTTTGAGACCATTTTCTCAAATTTCTCCTTATCCGTATAGGGTTTTGATTCACGGAGGTTCTCCTCGACTTTTGTATTCAGGCTAAGTTTACCGTTTTCAAGCCTGTTCCGGAGGAACCCTAGCATTTCACCCTTGATCCGGGAAAGTTCTGTTTCAAGCAATTTGTTTTCGAGGGTGATTTCGATCACAAAATCTTCTTTCAGCAGGGGGTGAAACTGAACCAGGCTGTTGTACAGGTGAGGTATACCGGTTTTAAGCCCGGCAACATATTCTTTCCATGCTGCATTCAGTTCCTCCTGTGTGAAAGGGGTTGCCTTGTCGTAACTGGCCGGGTCTTCGAGCACTTCGGAAGTCCCTGCAACAGGTTTAACCGATTGTTTAATAGAGATAGTCCCTGAGACATTGTGATTAAGGTCCCTGAGCTTGACCGGTGTCACCCCGGGCTGTGTCACTGCCGGGCGTGGTTTTTCAACTGCCGGAGGAGCCGCAACGGGCTGGCTTACCGGAGGAGCCGTAACGGGCTGGCTTGCCGGAGCCGCAGAAGGCTGGCTGGCTTTCGTGTGTCGTGCTGTATCACTGGCAATGGGTGGGCCGGCTTTGACAGGTAGTATTGAAACCTGGGCTGCGGTCTGTTTCAGGGATGCCTGGGGCGTGGCCGATGCCGAACACATCTGCATCAGAGCCAGTTCAAGATGAATCCTTTTGTTGTTACTTGTTTTATATGCAAGATCACAACGGTTGCTGATATCGAGAAGGTTCAGCAGCCAGGAGGCCTGGACCCGCGACGCCTGCTCAGAGTAACGGTCACGGATCGAAGGTGCAGTTTCCATAAGCCTTATGGTGGCAGGATCTTTGCAAACAAGAAGGTTTCTGAGATGTTCGCCGAACCCCGAAAGGAAATGCTGCCCTTCAAATCCTTTCCCGATGATGTCATCGATGGTCAAAAGAGTACCGGCAATATCCGAGTTGAGGATGTGGTCGCTGATAGTAAAATAATATTCATAGTCAAGAACATTCAGGTTCTCGATAACGGTAGAGTATTTCAGATCATTACCTGCAAAACTCACAAGCTGGTCGAAGATCGACAGGGCGTCGCGCATGGCACCGTCGGCTTTCTGCGCAATGATGTGCAGGGCGTTTTCCTCAAAGCTGATTCCCTCCTTGTCAGCCACGAACTTCAGGTGACCGACCATGTCATCCACCGTGATCCTCCTGAAATCGAAGATCTGGCAGCGGGAAAGAATGGTAGGGAGTATTTTGTGCTTTTCGGTTGTGGCAAGAATGAATTTCGCGTAGGGGGGAGGTTCTTCGAGCGTTTTCAGGAATGCATTAAATGCAGAAGCTGAGAGCATGTGAACTTCGTCTATGATATAGACCTTGTATTTCCCCATCTGGGGCGGGATCCTGACCTGGTCGACCAGGGTCCTGATATCATCAACCGAATTGTTTGAAGCGCCGTCAAGTTCGTAAATGTTGAACGAGGAATTTTCGTTGAATGAGATGCAGGACTGGCATTTGTCGCAGGCTCCACCTTCGGCTGAAAGGCTCTCACAGTTAATTGTCTTTGCAAGTATCCTTGCACAGGTCGTTTTGCCAATCCCTCTTGGACCGCAGAATAAAAATGCCTGGGCAAGCTGGTTATGACGGATAGCGTTTTTGAGTGTATTTGTTATAGTTGCCTGGCCCACAACGGTATCGAAAGTCTGTGGCCTGTATTTTCTTGCTGATACTATGAAATTCTCCATTTCCCCTTCTGGTCTGTTCTGTAATAATGTATCAAAATTACGAAAGTTTTCGTTTTTTCCTTAATTTGGCTACATCAAATAGCAGGCAATGATCCTTATATATACTCCATCGGTCCCAAACCGTTTACGTTACATCAGCAAACTGATATTCATTGATTTGCTGGGTACCGACTGTGCTTTTACTACTTTCAGGGATGATTTCGTTGCATTCCAGGGACCGAAACTGGCTTATGCGCCTGCAGCTGTGGAGGACGAGTTGTTTATAGAATCTTCAACCCTGCTATACGAGGAAACGGTACATCCGATTGAACCGGGTATAAGCCATGAAGACAGGATCCCTGTGTTATTCCCAACAGAAAATAAGCAATCGGCCCTGTCCTTTGATCCTTTTGCGGCTTCGTTTTACATGGTCAGCAGGTATGAGGAATATGAACGCCACAAGCATGATAAATACGGCCGTTTTCCTGCGGAGGCCTCTATTGCAATGAAAGGGAAATTCCTCGAGCTCCCGGTTGTTCATTTCTGGGTTGACAAACTGGCCGATGTGATCACCAGGCGTTTTCCTTCTATACAGATTCGGAGGCCGCAGTATGCTTTTATTCCGACCATTGATATTGATCATGCTTATGCATTCCGTTGCCGAAGTTTGTCGAGGACCGCAGGCGGGGTTGCGCGTTCAATGATGAATTTCAAACTGCATGAAGTATTCACAAGGTTCAAGGTGCTGACCGGGGCTGAAGCAGATCCATTCGATACTTACGATTTCATACAAAAGTCGCATGCCCGTTACAACCTTGATCCGTATTATTTTGTTTTGTTTGCTGACTACGGAGGGAATGACAATAATATTAACGTTTCAAACAAGGCATTCCATAAGCTGCTGCTGAAGCTTGACGAAGGCAAAAAAGTAGGCCTGCATCCTTCTCTCTCATCAGGCAAACACCTTAAAAGGCTGGACCAGGAACATGCCGGACTAAGCCATGTTTTAGGCCGTGACATTACCGTGAGCCGTCAGCATTTTTTGAAAATTTCTTTTCCGAGGACGTACAGGAACCTTACAAACCATGGCATTACCGATGATTTTTCGATGGGTTATGCCTCCCATCCCGGCTTCAGAAGCGGTATGGCGCGATCATACTGGTTTTTCGACCTTGCAAAGAACGAATCAATTCCACTGAAAATCCATCCTGTTACACTCATGGATGTAACAATGAAGGATTATTTACGTCTAACGCCCGAACAAAGTATTGAAACGATTCACCGTATGATCTCAATGGTTCGTTCTGTGGGTGGGGAGTTTATAAGCCTTTGTCATAATGAGACTTTTTCGGAATATGGCAGGTGGCTGGGCTGGCGTAATATTTATCAGGAATTGCTGAGATTCGCAGCATCGTAAGGAAATGATCATCTACTTAAAGCATGATAAAATTGACAGGGCAAGATGGGATGAATCTGTAAGCCATTCCCTGAACAGGAGGGTTTATGCCTTCTCCTGGTACCTGGATGTCGTTTCACCAGGCTGGGAAGCCCTTGTGGCTGAAGATTACACTTCTGTTTTCCCATTGACGTGGGGTCGTAAGGCAAGAGTCAGCTATTTATTCCAGCCTTTTTTTGCCCAGCAGCTGGGGTTGTTCTCCTGCCTGCCAATTGACTCTTCCCTTGAAGAGAGATTCCTGGGGGCGGTGCCCGCCCGCTTCAGGTACATCGATATTCATCTTACCCCGGAGTTTATGCCTGTTATGAGGGATGTTGTTCTTACCGGGAGGCATAACCATGAACTGAGCCTCAAAGGAACGTATGATCAGATTAAGGCAGGATATTCGCAGAACACGGTAAGAAACATTCGAAAAGCTGTCGAATCAGGAGTAAATACAGGGAGTAATATCCGTACAGAAGAACTTGTGAAATTGTTCAGGGAGAATTTCGGGGAAAAGGAAGGGAAGCTGAAGGATTGCCATTATGAACGCATGGACCGCCTGATGAACACCTGCATCGAAAAGGGCAGAGGAAGCCTGAGAGCTGCATTTGATGAAAAGGGCCATTTGTCATCTTCGGCTTTTTTTCTCCGTGACGGGAACAGGATATATTTTCTTTTCGCGGCTTCTGCGCCCTCAGCACGGGAGAACGGTTCAATGTTTCGCCTTATCGACAGTTTCATCAAGGAGAATTCAGCATCGCCGGTGATCCTTGATTTTGAAGGAGGCAATGACGCCAACCTGGGCAGGTTCTACAAAAGTTTCGGGGCAGGGGAAATAACCTATCACCGGCTTCTCTGGAACCGGCTTCCGGGTTTGATGATTGCAGGCATAAAGCTGAAACGGTTGTTAGGGGAAAAATTAAAATAGGTACATTTGTCAGTTTCACGAAACATAAGGTTATGATACACATATTATCAAACACACCTTCGATACTGAATGTTTTCATTTCGGAGATCAGGGATGCAGAAATCCAGAAGGACAGACTTCGTTTCAGGTACAACCTGGTACGTCTCGGGGAAATCTTTGCCTATGAAATAAGCAGGCAGCTCGAATTTGCGGAAAAGGAAGTCGTTACTCCCCTGGGAATGGCTACCGTGCCAGTTCTCAGGGAGCAGCCTGTATTGGCGGCAATTATGAGAGCCGGCCTTCCCTTCCACCAGGGGTTTCTCAACTTTTTTGATCATTCTGATACCGCCTTTGTTTCGGCATACAGAAAACGGCATAAGGATGGCACTTTTACCATCAATGTTGAATATTCCCAGGTTCCGGATATCAACGACAAAGTACTGATCGTGTGTGATTCAATGCTTGCTTCGGGGGCTTCTATGGTAAATGCATACAGGGACCTGATGCTCAAGGGAAAACCCAGGCATGTCCACCTTGTGTCGGTGCTTGCCAGCGAGGAAGGGCTTGATTATGTGAGGAAGCACATCCCCATGCAGGATATTGACCTATGGGTAGGTGTTATAGACGAAGAATTAACGGCCCAGTCATTTATAGTTCCCGGCCTCGGTGATGCAGGTGATCTTGCATACGGGAAAAAAGAAATAAACTGATGAAAAATACACTTGCACTTGAAAATGTCAGGATATCGCTGATGTCAATTCGAAGCCATCTGCTGAGGACCATACTGACGATACTCATTATTGCTTTCGGAATCATGGCCCTTGTAGGGATCCTTACTGCAACGGACTCGATCAAATACTACCTTACCCAGAACTTTTCGATGATGGGTGCGAATACGTTTACCATCAGGAACCGCAGTATGAACGTGCATATGGGAAACGATAACCAGGTGCAGAAACGTTACGACCCGATTACCTTTGCGCAGGCAATGGAGTTCAAAAAGCGCTTCGATATTCCGGCAAATACTTCGGTCTGGATGTTTGCATCGTTCGGGGTGACCCTTAAAAACGGTTCCAACAAAACAAACCCCAATACCAGGGTAATGGGTACCGACCAGGATTATATAGTTACTTCGGGAGATGAAGTGGAGAGAGGGAGAAATTTTTCACAGAACGAAATAGATGAAGGTCTTTCGGTTTGTATCATCGGATCGGAAGTGATCAAGAGCCTGTTCAAGAACAATGAGGACCCACTCGGGAAACTGATCTCTATCGGACCTGGCAAATACCGGGTTATCGGGATATTAAAATCCAAAGGGTCCAGCATGGGTTTCAGCGGTGACCGTAATGCCATGATCCCCCTGAACAACTGCCGTAAGGAATTTCCCAGGCCGAATCTTTCATTCAACATCAATGTAATGGCGAAAAGCACCGAGCTTGTCGATCCTGCAGTTGGAGAGGCCAGCGGAATTTTCCGCAGTATCCGTAAAGTTCCGGTTGGCATTGAGAACACATTTGAGATAACCAAGAGCGACAACATTGCAAAGATGCTGATCGAGAACATAAGATATGTGACATGGGCAGCCACGCTGATCGGGGCCATAACCCTGATGGGTGCTGCTATAGGGCTGATGAACATCATGCTGGTTTCGGTAACCGAGAGGACCCGTGAGATCGGGATCCGCAAAGCTATCGGTGCCACAAAAAGGGTGATACGGAACCAGTTTCTCGTTGAAGCGGTGGTCATTGGCCAGCTCGGAGGCGCACTGGGGATCACGCTTGGCATTATGATCGGAAATATCATGTCACTTGTGATAGGAAGCGCTTTCATTGTCCCCTGGATGTGGATCATTACCGGTGTTGTGCTGTGTTTCGCTGTAGCCCTGATATCCGGAATAATCCCGGCAAGGAAAGCTGCAAACCTTGACCCTATTGAATCACTCCGGTACGAATAAACGGTATTATGGATGTGAAATCGGTCATCTCCTCGCTTGTTGAGGAGTTCCCGTATGAACTAACAAATTGTCAGCGCAGGCTGATGGGCAACCTGGCGGTTTTTCTTACCCTGGGATGGAAGAAAGCTAATGCTTTGTTTGTTTTGAAAGGCTTTGCCGGGACTGGTAAGACCACGGTTGTTAAAGCCCTTGTAAATGTTTTGCCAAAGCTGGGTAAACGAATAGTCCTTATGGCTCCAACAGGAAGGGCGGCCAAGGTACTTTCAAGTTATACCGGCCTTCCTGCACATACCATACACCGGAAAATATATTTTGCCTGGACTTCGAAGGAGGGCAATATCGTTATGAGGCTTCAGAAGAACTACCATAAGCACACCCTGTTTGTGGTGGACGAGGCTTCAATGATACCCCACGTAACAAAGGCTGAAGGTCAGCTCTTCTCAACGCGCAACCTTCTTGACGACCTGTTTGCCTATGTTCAGTCGGGTGAAAATTGCAGGATACTCTTCATTGGCGATACCGCTCAGCTGCCTCCGGTAGGACTGGATGAGAGTCCTGCCCTTGATACGGGGTTTCTGAAACAGGCATACAGCCTGGAAATTGACGAGGATGAACTTACCGAGGTTGTCCGCCAGGGCAGCGAATCGGGTATTCTTGAAAACGCAACCGGAATCAGGAACGAAATACTGGAAAAAAGGGTCAGCTTCCCGCTTTTTGACCTGAAAAATTTTCAGGATGTGGTAAGGATTACAGGTTCTGACCTGGAGGAGATACTTAACCGAACCTATTCCGGTGCAGGAAAGGAAAATAATGTAGTGATCTGCCGATCGAATAAAAGGGCCAATATCTTCAACAGGGAGATAAGAAACCGCATTCTTTTTCATGAGGGGGAGATCTCGACCGGTGATTACCTGGTGGTCGTGAAGAATAATTATTTCTGGCTGCCCCCCGAATCCTCTGCCGGTTTCATAGCCAACGGCGATATTGTTGAACTGATAAGAATAAGAAAAACTGAAGATATTTACGGCTTTCGTTTTGCTGATGTCACTATCCGCTTCCTCGATTATCCCGATGAAAAGGAACTTGACGTAAAGATAATCCTGGATACCCTTATGGCCGATACCCCGGCACTTCCCCAGTCGGAGAACAACAGGCTTTTCCAGACAGTCATGGAAGATTATGCCGATTTGCCGAATCGTAAGGAGAAGGTGGAAAAAGTCAAACTAAATCCCTTTTTCAATGCCCTCCAGGTAAAATTTGCCTATGCCCTGACCTGCCATAAAACGCAGGGCGGACAATGGGATACTGTGTTCATTGACCAGGGGTACCTGAGCGACAAAATGCTGAATACCGAATTTCTCCGCTGGTTATATACCGCTGTCACCAGGGCAACAAAGAAGCTGTACCTGGTTAATTTCGAAAAAAGGTTCTTTAAGGATAAGGATTGAATATCGAATATTGATCAACGAATTTTGAACTTTGAATTACCCATGGCAAATAAATACTCGCTATTTATTCGTACCACGTTAATTTCATTCGTGTTTTTATTCCGCATAAGGCGAACGCTTTTATTCGCACCAATCTTTTATTTCATTTGTGTGCTCATTTCGACTGCGGCGAACGCATTTCGCTTTTCGCTTTTCGCTACTTGTTTTCTGTAACATTCTTAAAAGCACTTCGTCTATTGCATGTCAAAGAAGTCATATTCATTTAAAGATATACCGTATGAAACGATCATGTATTTTTATCCTGGTACTGCTGATGACAGTACTGTTTTCATTTTCAGGATATTCCCAGGTTAAAAAAGAACACGGGCATCATTCCTGCAGTGATTCGGCAAAAGTTGAAATGGAAGGTGTCACTATAAAAAAGATAGGCAAGGATTCGATGGTGGTTTATGTAAGAACTACTGAGATGAAGAACTGGAGGGAATTCCCTTCATGGCCTTTTCATAAGAAAGGTAAATATAACGGCCATTGGGCAGGGGTTGAGCTTGGCTTAAACGGGTATGTGAACGATAAATTCAATATGAATTTCGATCCCAAATATTCTTATATGAATATGAACACCGCAAGGTCCATGGTGGTTAACCTTAACCCGTTTGAATTCAATGTTAACCTTGCAAAGAACAAACTGGGGTTTACGACGGGGCTTGGTTTCCAGCTCAGCAACTATTATTTTACCGGGAGTTATGTCATGATCCCCGACAGTGCCAGTCTTGTTGCATTTAAGGTAAAGGATGGGAATAACAATTATGTGAGCCTGCAGCAGGACAAGCTTTTTGTTGGCTACCTGAATATACCTTTATTGTTTGAATATCAGACCAGCCCGAAGCGCAACCTGAAGAGTTTCCATGTTTCCCTGGGTGTAATCGGGGGTATCCGTATTTGTTCCTATTCAAAACAAAAATACAGCAGCATAGATCAGACATACTATCTTGCGGATGCAAACGGAAGCAGGGTTGCTTCATACTATGTTGACGACAATGTGGTACGCTCTCACGGGGCTTACCACCTAAGTCCGTTCAAACTCGATGCTTCTTTCAGGATCGGCTGGTCATTCCTCAACCTGTTTGCCACCTATTCACTCACACCGATGTTCCAGAATAACCAGGGACCTGTGCTGTATCCATGGGCTGTTGGGATAACCTTGCTGGGATGGTAAGGCCGTGAACCGTGAATCGTGAACCGTGACTCGTGAACCGGATCACGAGTCACGAGTCACGGATTATGGTTAGGAGTCAAGTTTGAGAACTGCCAGGAAGGCTTTCTGGGGTACTTCAACATTACCAATCTGCCTCATCCTTTTTTTGCCTTTTTTCTGTTTCTCCAGGAGTTTGCGCTTACGGGTTATATCACCACCATAGCACTTGGCTGTCACGTCTTTCCTGACAGCCTTTACTGTTTCCCGGGCAATGATCTTTGCTCCGATAGCAGCCTGGATTGCCACGTCATATTGCTGGCGTGGAATGAACTCCTTGAGTTTTTCGCAGAATTTCCTGCCAAAATCATAGGCGTTGTTTCGGGTTATGAGAGCCGACAAGGCATCAACAATTTCCCCGTTGAGCAGGATGTCAAGTTTGACCAGGTCGGCAGTCTGGTATCCTATGGGATGGTAGTCAAATGAAGCATAACCTTTGGAAATGCTTTTCAGTTTATCGTAAAAATCGAAGACGATTTCACCCAAAGGAAGTTCTGCAGTTAGTTCAATACGGTCGGTGGTCAGGTAAACCTGGTTTTTAAGGGTGCCCCGCTTATCCATGCAGAGTTTGATGACAGGGCCTATATATTCGGCTTTAGTGATGATGTTTGCCGTGATATAAGGCTCTTCCATATGCTCGATGTAATTCGGCTCGGGAAGCCCTGAGGGATTGTAAACATCAAGGATCTCTCCCTTGTTAGTATATACCTTATAGGAAACGTTAGGAACGGTGTTGATCACATCCATATCGAATTCCCTGTCGAGACGTTCCTGGACGATCTCCATATGCAAAAGCCCGAGAAATCCGCAACGGAATCCAAAGCCAAGCGCGATCGAGGCTTCAGGCTCAAATGTAAGGGAAGCATCATTAAGCTTAAGCCTTTCGAGTGAGTTCCTTAATTCTTCATAGTCATCGGCATCGGTAGGGTAGATGCCGGCGAAAACCATAGGTTTAACAGGGCGGAAGCCTTCTATTTCTTTTTCGCATGGGTTGTCAACGTGAGTGATGGTGTCACCGACCTGTACTTCTTTACTGGATTTTATCCCTGAAATAATATACCCAACGTCGCCAGTAAAAACTTCATTCCTGGGTTCCTGCTTCAGGCGAAGAATGCCCACTTCATCGGCATGATATTCCATGCCTGTTGCATTGAATTTCACATGGTCCCCTTTGCGGATGCTGCCGTTGAATATCCTGAAATATGCAATAATTCCCCTGAAAGAGTTGTATAATGAATCGAAGATCAGTGCCTGGAGCGGGGCTTCCGGATCACCTTTGGGAGAAGGGATCTTGTGAACAATTTCTTCAAGAATCGCATCTATGCCTAAACCGGTCTTGGCGCTTGCCTCGAGGATCTCTTCGCGCTCGCATCCGAGCAGGTCAACGATCTGGTCTTTCACTTCCTCGATCATTGCAGCTTCCATATCGATCTTATTGAGGACAGGAATGATGGTAAGGTTGTGATCTATGGCAAGGTAAAGGTTCGAAATGGTCTGTGCCTGTATTCCCTGTGTGGCGTCGACCACCAGAAGGGCTCCTTCGCAGGCAGCTATTGCGCGGGAAACTTCATAGGAAAAGTCCACATGCCCCGGAGTGTCAATGAGGTTGAGAACATAATTCTCACCCTCATGCTTGTAATTCATCTGGATGGCATGGCTTTTAATGGTGATACCCCGTTCGCGTTCAAGGTCCATGTCATCAAGAACCTGGTTCTGGTAATCCCGTTCGGAGATTGTACCGGTAATCTCCAGAAGACGGTCGGCCAAGGTTGATTTCCCATGATCTATATGGGCGATAATGCAGAAGTTACGGAGGTTTTTCACGGGTGCAAAGATACAAAAAAATCATGAATCGTGAATCGTGAATCGTGAACTGTGAACGAGCTATCAGCGCAATTCGCAATTCAAAATTCGTTACTCGATTATCCGGGTATTCAATCAACCATTCAAGAACTTACCTGAGAATTGTAACCGAGCCTGTTATCGTACGTTTCTGAATCCCCGCCAGGGTGATCTCATAAACATCACATACTACGAAATAAGTTCCATCGGAGCAGGCGGCTTTTGTATTCATATCATTGCCGTCCCAGTTTACAGCCGGATCGGATGTCTTGAACACAAGCCTTCCCCATCGGTCGAATATCTTCATGTCGACATGATCAACCGAGGCGTTTTTGATCGGTATAAAAAGGTTATTGAATCCTGAACCATTCGGTGTGAAGACATTCGGAAGGGTATATCCCGGGCATGCGGTGTAATCAACACAAATAGTATTGCTGTAATCACTTCTGTTGCCTGTCGAATCAACGGCAATAATGCTGTAGCAGCCCACTACTGAGTTGGCCTGCCTGTGGATGTAAACCGTATCTCCCGGGTTCAGCAGGGAATCGATAATAACAGGTTTGCCTCCCGGAGACTGACTGAAACAGATATAGTACTTTGCGATGTCGGTGCCGCAGGTGTCACCGGGATTTCTCCAGTGCAGGTAGTTAAAGAACATGTCACAGTTAACAGAATCGCTTAGGATCTGAGGGCATGGAGGAACATTGTCGACCGGCACTCCCCCTGTTTTCTGTGAAAAATTGATAATAGGATCAATAAAACCTCCCGATGAATAACTTCCCCTGCTTTTCACCTTATAATAATAGCTTTTTCCGTTGAGCAGGTTGCGGTCAACATATGAGGGCTTTAATGAAAATCCCACCGAGTCGTAGATGCCGTCAAATGCATCACTTCTGAAAATCGCAAAGGAAGTGTTGTTCCATGGGACATCATTGCTCCAGTTCATGCGCATCCTTTTGTCACTAGGCGAAAGTCGGAGGAACATCGAGGATGCCGGCTGTGAAGATCCTATGAAGAAGAATTTACCGGGCGTGAGATTATACAGGTCTATCCTGTAAGTGAGTGAAAATCCCACGGTGTTCAGCAGGGTATCCGGCCTGATCGTATCGTTGAGGTCAAACAATGAATCGATCAGTGAGTACTGGCCGGGCTGATCAGACCTGGAACGGTACACAAGGTATTTGTAGGGGCCCGGGGCCTGGATAGTGTCAAGTTGAGTGGGTTTTGACCAGGCAAGGTATAAGGAACCAAGGTTCAGGTCTGTTGTTTTAATGCTGACATTGGTGATTATGGCCACGTCTTTTTTAAGTTCAGAGCAGGCTTCATTTGACGCATAGCCCTCAGCGCCGTCGGCAAAGAAAGCTGTCACCAGGTAACAGTACTTGATCCCGCGGTTAAGCCCGGCTCCCTGGTTGTTGTCGAGGTAGCCTGTGGCAGTGATGTCGTTGATCACGTCTATCCTTTTATATCCAAGGTAAGCAGGTACCCCTGTCTGGCAGTAGGCAGGCTGGTATCCTGTGGAATCCGATTTGCGGTATATATAAAACCCTTTCGCGTTTGTACAGCTGTAAGCCGACCAGCTGAGGTTAATTGAATTTGCAATAGCAGTTGTGGCCAGGTTCTCAGGTCTGGGGCCTATCACAAGGATCTTCATGGACTTTATATCGACAAGTCTAACAGGTGATCCGTTATCCTGAGCTTTAAAATATACCTGGTAAGGGTTTTTCTTAACATGTTGGCAAACAGTAGGCCAATGGAAAATACTCGTCACATGCCCCTGTCCCTGTGCGGTGTCAGGGTCCATGTAGGCGGGGCTTTGTGTGAGAATGAAAGGGCCGCCAATCGCGGTCAGCGTAACTATATCGGCAGTGTCGGGATCATGGGCGCTAACGGGGAACCTTAGGGCCTGGCCGGCTTCAACACAGGTATCAGCTATGGAGTCTATGACAGGTGGCCTGTTATTGCATGCAACGACATTAATCTGCATATCCCGTTCCACGCATCCTATCCTGATACCGTTCCTCCATTCCTCGATGAGGATTGCAATGTTATATTCCCCCTGCTGAGATGGGCTTATCCATGAAAAGTCTCCTGTCAGAGGGTTGATGTGGCAGGAATTCACCGGTGGGGGCAGGGTGTAGCCGGGTATAGGCAAGCCGTTAATGCCAAGGCAGGTCACCAGTTTATATGAGAGACTGTCGCCGTCGGGGTCATATGCTCCGGGATTATGATAGAACGGCTCTCCTACACAGGCATTATCCACAGGAGGCACCAGGAGAATGGGGGAGTTGTCGTCCCCCAGGTATGGGCTTATTGTTAGTTCAGAATAAATGAACATGGGGATGTTCACTGAATTCGGGATATTCATAATGCCCAGGTTCCTGTTCGGGTCTTCGCATGAAATGACATAAGGGGAAGAGGATGGTCCCGCATAGGTATGCTGCCCGAGGTATTTATTATAACGAATGGTGTCGGGCAGAAATATTGACTGCACCCTGGGGATCAGATCAGAGGTTCCGTCACCCCAGCTTACTTCGAGATAATTCCTGGCATTGTTAACAGGGCTCAGTGTATTTGTGTAAGATATCAGGGTGATCTCATAAGTAAGCCCGCTTAAGTGCCGGAATGTGATCTCTGCGGCCCTCTGATGGGTAGCAAAGAGGAATACCGGGATATTCAGCAAAATAAGGAAAAGTAAACTGCGGAATAGAGGGGTTGAACTTCCTGGCATGAGATGTATTTAATAGGATATCAAAAGTAGTAATTTTAGAGCCAGGGTTATTCGTTTCGAACCAAATCTTATTTCAAATCATTCTAAATTTTAAGCTATTTTTGCATGACGATTGAGTCTATTACTGATGAAAGCTAAAGTTACACCTGATACAGAGAACCAGGAGATCCTGAAACGCTACCGCAATCTGCTCAGGCTTTGGAAACCCAGAAATCCCGATGACAGGAAGATTGTGCGCAAGGCATTCCGCATGGCCCTGGAAGCACATCATGATATGCGCAGGAAAAGCGGGGAACCATATATTTTCCACCCCCTGGGAGTTGCCACCATCTGTGTGGAAGAAATAGGACTTGGAGCTACATCCATTGTTTGCGCCCTGTTGCATGATGTTGTTGAGGATACTGAATACACTCTTGAAGATATACGTGGATTGTTCGGTGAGAAAGTCGCATCAATCATCGACGGCCTCACCAAGATCAAGGGGATCTTTGACCAGAGGACTACAACCGTCCATGCCGAGAATTTCAAGCGTCTTCTTCTGACCCTCTCAGATGATGTAAGGGTTATCCTTGTCAAACTGGCCGACCGCCTGCACAATATGAGGACTCTTGATGCCCTGCCTTCGGACAAGCAACTGAAGATCTCGTCGGAAACCGGGATATTATATGCACCCCTGGCTCACAGGCTTGGTCTTCATGCAATAAAAAGCGAACTTGAAGATCTCGCACTGAAATATACCGAACCTGAAGTATATGAAACCCTGGTTGGCAAACTCAGGTCAACGGCGCGGGAGCGAAGCAGGTTTGTTAGCAAATTCATACATCCCATCAGGCAGGACCTCATCCAGCAGGGATTTAAATACACTATAAAAGCCAGGGAAAAATCTGTAGCTGCCATCTGGCAGAAGATGAAGAAAAAGGAAGTCCCTTTTGAAGAGATCTATGATATTTTCGCAATCCGCATTGTGATCGACACTCCCATTGAAAGTGAAAAATCGGATGCCTGGAAAGTGTATTCCATTGTTACTGATCATTATCTTCCAAATATGGACCGCCTTCGTGACTGGATCTCAATCCCCAAAGCAAACGGTTATGAAGCGCTGCATACCACTGTCATGGGCCATACCGGCCACTGGGTCGAAATACAGATCAGGACCAGGCGAATGGACGAGGTGGCCGAAAGGGGATATGCCGCGCACTGGAAATACAAGGAATCTTTTAACATCAGCAGCAAGCTGGATAACTGGCTTGACCGTATCAAGGAAATGATTGAGTCGCCTGATGCGGATGCCCTGTCATTTATTGATGACGTGAAGGGATTCTTCTTCCTGGACGAGATTTCTGTTTTCACACCATCAGGCGAAATGCGGATACTCCCGGCAAATTCAACGGTTCTGGACTTTGCCTACGCCATACATTCCGAACTGGGGAACACCTGTATCGGCGCCAAGGTTGATAAAAAACTTGTACCCATTAACCAGCCCCTGAAGAACGGGCAGCAGGTTGAAGTGATAACTTCAAGCAAGCAAACACCGCGTGAAGAATGGCTTACCTATGTGGTGACAACCCGGGCTAAAACGAATATCAAACAGGCAGTCAAGGAAGAAAAGAAGCTATTCAGCAAGCAGGGTAAGGAAAAACTGGAAAAATGGTTCAGGCAATTCAGCGTGGACTTCAAGCAGGAACAGATAAAGCAATTCCAGGCAGTAAATAATTTTCCAACCATGGTTGATCTTTATTATTCTGCCGCAACCGATAAGATCGGGTTGAAGGATGTCAAGATATTCGCCGCCTCCAATTACCGTGACGGCTGGATCAACTACGTTTCAAGAAACTCAGCCGGTAATAAGTCCATACTGCATTCCGAAGCAGGGACAGGTTCTGCATACCATTCGGAAAGCCCGGCAAGCTATATGGAAGAAGATCTCCGGGGTGATGTTACCAGCTACGGGTACCAGGTGGCAGGCTGCTGCAACCCCATCCCGGGTGATGATGTGATAGGTCTTATACCTTCGGAGAGCAGCAAGACTGTCATCCACAGGACCAAATGCACCCAGGCAATGGATATGATCTCCCAGTACGGTATCCATTTTGTAAAACTGAACTGGACCAATAACGAGTTCATTTCATTCCTCACAAGCATCAGTATCAACGGGATCGATAAAAAAGGACTTATCAATGAGATCACGAAGATCATTTCAAATGAGTTGAATCTGAATATACAGGCATTTAATATACAGGCAGATAAGGGGATTACAGAGGGGAAGATCAGCCTTTTCGTGAGGGATGCCACCACCCTTAATAACGTGCTGGAAAAATTGAAGTTTATTGAAGGTGTCACCACGGTAAGGCGGGTTGATTAATTTTTTAATTTTTATTTGTTCTAAATAATTTTAATTTCATACCTTTACTTAAAATTTTCACTAATGAAAAAACCATCCGAAGATACCTTTGAAAATGTTCGTAAGCTTTTTACGGAATATCTTGAAAAGCACGGCCATCGCAAGACCCCGGAGAGATACACCATTCTTAAAGAGATCTACGCCACCGAAGGGCATTTTGATATTGAGACCCTTTATATCCGGATGAAGAATCATAAATACAGGGTTAGCCGTGCTACTTTATATAATACGATTGAACTGCTGCTGGATTGCGGGCTGGTAACCAGGCACCAGTTTGGAACGAATTATGCCCAGTTTGAAAAATCGAATCTTTTCAAGCAGCATGATCACTTTATTTTCGCCGACAGCGGTGAAGTACTTGAGTTCTATGATCCCCGTGTTGAAGAGATCCGCGAACATGTGGAAAAGCTCTTCAATGTTGAGGCTACAAGCTACTCCCTTACATTTTACGGTCAGTCCAGGTCCAAAAAATAAACGTAATTCAGATGAAGGTTGATGTAATCCTGGGTCTCCAGTGGGGGGATGAAGGAAAAGGAAAGATTGTGGATGTGTTTTCTCCGCGTTATGATGTCATTGCAAGATTCCAGGGGGGGCCCAATGCAGGGCACACCATTATATTCGACGGCAAAAAATTCGTTCTGCATACCATCCCGTCGGGAATTTTTCACCGAAATTCCATGAATGTCATTGGGAACGGAGTGATCATCGACCCTGTGATACTTTTCCGTGAAATAGACAAACTCAGGGAGGCAGGTATGAATCCTGCTGATAACCTGCTGATAGCAAACCGTGCCCACCTGATCCTGCCGACACACCGGCTGCTCGACGCTGTTTATGAAAGCGCAAAGAAAGATGCCAAGATAGGATCGACGCTGAAAGGGATTGGTCCGACCTATACTGATAAATATGCCAGAAATGGCATCAGGGTCGGCAATATCTGTTATCCGGGGTTCAGGAAAATGTATGAAAGCCTCAAGGTGCTGCACATGCAGATCATCAACTCCTACGGGTCCGATACCGGGAGCTTCACTCTTGACAACCTCCCGTTTGACGAATATGAGGCCCTATGGTTTGAATCCATTGAGAAGTTGAAGGAGCTTAAGGTGGTGGATGCAGAAGTATTCATCAACAAAAGCCTTGCCGAAGGACGTTCAGTACTTGCTGAAGGAGCTCAGGGGACCATGCTTGATGTAGATTTCGGATCTTACCCGTTTGTAACTTCTTCCAGCACGGTGGCTGCCGGTGTTTGTACAGGCCTCGGAGTCTCCCCTCATAATATCGGGAGAGTCTTCGGTGTATTCAAGGCATACTGCACCCGCGTTGGCAGCGGGCCTTTCCCCACTGAACTTATCAATGAAACAGGCAACAGGCTAAGGGAAGGCGGACGGGAATTTGGTTCGACTACAGGCAGGCCCAGGCGTTGCGGCTGGCTTGATCTCCCCGCACTGAAGTACTCAATCATGCTGAACGGTGTCGACAGCCTTATCATGATGAAGGCAGATGTGATGAACCCGTTCGAGAAACTCAGCGTTTGCACATCATACAGGGAATCGGGCAAGCTGCTCAATTCATATCCTTTTGAACTCTCTTCGGAAGGGCTTGAACCCTTATATACCGACATGGAAGGATGGAATACTTCATTAGAAGCAAGGAATTCAATAGCAGACCTGCCATTGCCGCTTAAGAATTACATAAAGTTTATTGAAGACTTTGTGGAATTACCTATTGATATGGTATCCATCGGACCCGACAGACTTGAGACCCTGCAGAGGGGTTGATTACAGTTTCCTCTTTATTTCAGTTAATTCGTAGCCTTCAACGATATCTCCTACCTTGATATCATTGAAATTATCGATGTTCAGCCCGCATTCAAAACCTGAAGAGACGTCTTTGACATCATCCTTGAAACGTTTCAGTGAACCCAGTTTCCCGGTGTAAACAACGATACCATCCCTGATAATACGGATGCTGGTCTGCCTGGCGATCTTGCCGTCGAGGACCATACAACCTGCAACGGTACCGACTTTCGTGATCTTGAAAACTTCCCTGATCTCGAGGTTGGAAGTGATCTTCTCTTCGATCTCGGGTGCAAGCATACCTTCGATAGCCGATTTGATCTCTTCGATGGCCTGGTAGATGATGGAGTAAAGCCTGATATCGATCTGTTCTGCTTCTGCGAGTTTACGCGCGCTTACCGATGGACGCACCTGGAAGCCAACGATGACTGCGTTGGAAGCTGAAGCAAGCAGGACATCCGATTCGGTGATCTGTCCGACAGACTTATGAATAACATTAACAGCCACCTCTTCATTGGTGAGTTTAAGCAGGGAGTCGGAGAGGGCTTCCACAGAACCGTCAACATCTCCCTTGACAATAATATTAAGCTCTTTGAATTCGCCGATCGCAATCCTGCGGCCAATCTCATCAAGAGTGATATGTTTCTGGGTCCTCAGTCCCTGTTCACGCTGGAGCTGCAGACGCTTGGTAGCGATATTCTTTGTCTCTTTTTCATCGGTCATGACATTGAAGCTGTCACCTGCCTGGGGTGCGCCGTTAAGACCAAGCATGAGTACGGGAGCTGAAGGTCCTGCCTCTTTGATAGCCTGGTTTCGCTCGTTGTACATGGCTTTGATCCTTCCGTAGGTTGCACCTGCAAGCACAATGTCGCCGATATGCATGGTCCCGTTCTGGACCAGGAGCTTCGCAACGTAGCCCCGGCCTTTGTCAAGAGAAGATTCGATGACTGTTCCAATGGCAAGACGCGAAGGATTGGCCTTCAGGTAAAGCATTTCAGCTTCAAGCAGCACCTTGTCAAGCAATACGTTCACGTTCAGTCCTGTCTTTGCCGAAATTTCCTGGGTCTGGTATTTACCTCCCCATTCCTCAACAAGGATGTTCATCTTTGAAAGCTCCTCGCGGATCTTTTCGGGGTTGGAGTTCGGCTTGTCTATTTTATTGATGGCAAAAACGATAGGGACACCGGCTGCCATGGCATGGTTGATAGCTTCCTTAGTCTGGGGCATAACGGTTTCATCCGCAGCAATAACGATAATTGCAACATCGGTAATCTTGGCTCCTCTTGCACGCATGGCAGTAAAAGCTTCGTGGCCGGGAGTGTCAAGGAATGTGATGGCTTTCCCGTTCTCAAGAACAACTTCATAAGCCCCGATATGCTGGGTGATACCACCGGCTTCACCAGCAACCACATTGGTTGAGCGGATAAAGTCAAGCAATTTTGTCTTTCCATGGTCAACATGGCCCATCACTGTCACGATAGGCGCACGGTCACGGATATCTTCAGGATTGTCCTCGACATTATGCCCGTCGATCGCTTCCTGCACTTCCACGCTTACAAACTCAAGCTTGTAACCGAATTCATCGGCGACAAGAGTCAGCGTTTCTGCATCAAGCCTCTGGTTGATTGAGACAAAAAGCCCAAGCGACATACAGGTCGAAATGATCTCGGTAACACTGACGTTCATCATGTTGGCCAATTCATTTGCAGTAACAAACTCGGTGACTTTGATGACTTTTTTGCCTTCTTCTATCCTTTCCTGTTCCTGCTGCATCTTCTGGCTTACTTCTTCCCTCTTCTGACGGCGGTATTTCGATGATTTCGATTTCCCGCTCGGGCTCAGCCTTGCAAGCGTTTCCTTGATCTGGCGTTCAATATCTTCCTGGGTGACCTCTGGCTTCTGGATCTCCCTGGTGTATTTTTTATCTTTTACATAATGAGGCTTGTTGTCGGTCGTTTTCGGAGCCTCAGGCGTTACTACTTCGCCGCCGGTACGTTTAATGCGCTTACGCTTTTTCTTCTTTGATTTGATGGCGTCATCGGAAGAAGAAGCAACCAGCTGCTTTTTCTTTTCAAATTTTTTCGGTTCAGGCAGGATCATTGACCCCAGGATAGTCGGGCCTTCAAGTTTGATCTTTGCCATAGCCAGGAAGTTGGTCTCAACCTTTTCTGCAACCGGCTCCGAAATAACTTCTTCAATAATTTCCTGAACAGGCTCAGGTTCAACTTTGACCTCAACCGGCTCTGTCACTGCAGGTTCTGTGACAGGAGGTTCGGGAAGCTCTTCTTTCTTAGGTTTTTCTTTACCCTTTTTCGAAGGCTTTTTCTCAAATGATCCGAGATCCATCTTGCCGATTATCTTCAGGTCGCCGACAGTTTTATCTGTCTTCTTTTCTTGTTCTCCGGCAACAGCCTCTTCTTCTTTAGTATCGGTTTTCTTTGAACGCTTTTCTTCTGCTTTTTCCTCTGTTTCAACAGCTTTTTCCTCTGCAACGACAGGCTCGGGAGCTTTCTTTACCGGTTTTTCCTCTTCCTTTTGCGCAGATTCGGCAACGTGTACTTTCTCGGCAGGTGGTATTACAGGTTCAACAGGTTTTGGCTCAGGTTTCGGAGCTTCCCTGGGAGTTTCCTTGACAGGAATTTCCCTTGGCTTCTTAGGCTGTTCCGATTGCCGCTTGTCGTAATCCAGGGATACATTTTTGATAAAGAGATCCTCGCGTTCCTTTTCTCTTTCCTTGGTCGCAGTCTTTTTATCCTCAATAGTAATTGTCTGGTGCGAAGCAAAGGCCAGTTCAATCTTCTTGGATTCTTCTTTTACCTGTTTCTCTGTGGCAAACTCTTTCCGGAGGAGATTATACATTTCCTCACTAAGTTTACCATTGGGGTCACGGTCTACAGTAAACCCTTTCTTCGAAAGGTATTCCACTACGGTAGCGATACCGATATTGAACTCTCTCGCGGCTTTACTTAACCTGACCTGTGCTATGCCTTCACTCATGCGGCAAAATTATGATTTTTATTCGAACTCAGCTTTTAATATGCGGATGACCTCTTTGATCGTCTCTTCTTCGAGGTCGGTACGTTTTACAAGTTCTTCAACATCAAGGTCGAGTACGCTTTTGGCAGTATCGCATCCAATGGTCTTGAGCTCGTCGATGATCCACTGATCGATTTCGTCGGAAAATTCGACGAGATCCACATCTTCGTTATCAACGTCAGTATCGCGGTAAACGTCTATTTCATACCCTGTAAGCCTTCCTGCAAGGCGGATGTTAAAACCTCCTTTACCGATGGCCAGTGAAACCTGGTCGGGCTTCATATAAACATCAGCTTTTTTCTCTTCTTCGTTGATGATGATCGAAGTGACCTTTGCAGGGCTTAGTGCACGCTGGATGTAAAGGGAAGGATTGGTCGTGAAATTGATCACGTCAATATTCTCATTTTTAAGCTCCCTCACGATGCCGTGAATACGGGAGCCCTTCATTCCGACGCATGCACCGACAGGATCGATACGGTCGTCGTATGATTCAACCGCGATCTTTGCTCTTTCACCCGGTACGCGGACAATCTTTTTAATCTGGATAAGCCCGTCAAAAACCTCGGGGACTTCTGCCTCAAACAGCCTTTCCAGGAAGGCTTCCGTAGTGCGGGAGAGAATGATGACTGGATTATTCGATTTCATTTCTACTTTTGAAACAACCGCCCTGATGGTATCACCCTTGCGATAAAAATCGACGGGTATCTGTTCCGATTTGGGAAGGATGAGCTCTATCCCTTCGTCGTCAAGGACCAGGATCTCTTTCTTCCACACCTGGTATACTTCACCCGAGATGATCTCGCCTATCTTATCCTTGTATTTAAGGTAGATGTTGTTCTTTTCATACTCCTGTATCTTCGAGATCAGGTTCTGGCGAATAGCCAGGATCTCCCGCCTTCCGAAATCAACAAGCTTGATCTCTTCCGAAAGTTCTTCTCCCACTTCAAAATCAGGTTCGATCTTGATGGCGTCGGAATAGGCGACCTGTGTATTCTCATCTTCGACTGTCCCGTCTTCGACAATAGTGCGGTTCCTCCAGATTTCAAGGTCACCTTTGTCAATATTTACGATGATGTCGAAATTATCGGCTGATCCGAACCTTTTGGAAAGCATATGCTTGAAGACTTCTTCCAGGATACGCATCATGGTTTCACGGTCGATGTTCTTGAATTCTTTGAATTCCGAAAAGGTTTCGACTAAGTTTAAAGTTTCCATTGGGGTACTGTATTATGATTTTAAGTTTTACAATGTTAAATAGCGAAAAGCGAAAGGCGAAAAGCGAAATCAGGTTTTCTTAAAGCTGATAACGACTTTCGCTGATTTTATTTCAGCAAATTTCAGCGCCACTTCCTGCTTCTCAATCTCTTTCTTTGATTTTTTTATCTCTTGTTCAATTTTAATTCCTTCCTCATTTGCCAGCATCAGAAGACCTTGCATTTTCATGCCGTCCACGGTAGCCACCTCAAGAACCTTTCCAAGGTGATTCTGGTACTGCCTCAGTACGCGAAATGGCCTGTCGGCCCCGGCCGATGACACCGTCAGGTCGAAATCTTCAGTGTCGCGGTCAAGAGCCTGTTCAATATACCTGCTCAGTTTCTGGCAATCTTCAATGAGCACACCATGATCCCCGTCAATGAATACCATGATGCGGTTCGACGATTTAAGGTTAAGCTCGATCAGGAATTTGTCGGATCCCTTAAAGTACTCTTCAATCAGGCCGGTAAGCTGCTTCTCAGTTATCATATTATTAACGACTTCGGATCAAGGAGCGGGTTGTTCAAGAATTCCGCGATGCGGCAAGGTTACCCCGCTTTATTCAGCAAACGAGGGGACTTTCGTCCCCTCGTCATCACTGAATCAAATTAAATCCGCTGCAAAGATAAGCAGATTTCTTATAAAATCAAAATTCACCCTGATCTTTATTCAAAATGCACTTGAGCTGCATCTTCTTTTTCCTGGGAGGAAGAAGCCATGTTAAACTCTTCCATCCACTCTTCAGTCTTCTTGTACAAAATGCTTGTATCGGTGGTAGGAAGAAGTTCATAAAGCAGGTATTTCAGCTTTGAAGAAAGCATGAAATATCGTAAAGGCACAATAGGCTCACCGGGCTGGAAATGTTTCAGTACCGAATCCCTGAGGTTTTCGGTGAAACCCACATACCTGCAGCGTTTATTGCTGGAACCGGATTCTCCATCGGAAAGGATTGCATAAACGGCCGGTTGGCGGGGGACCAATTCGAGAGTAAACTCACTCAGGATAAGGCCAGGATTTTTCTGATGCCTCATGTTATTTTATGTTATTTTGGATTAATACTGAACGAATCCTAATAAATACATAACAAAGATAATACAAAAAAAATCCCTTTTGCAAGAAAAAAGGGATTTTTTTTTAATTATTTTATAGTCTCTCCCGGTACATTCCCGGAAGCTTGCTGCGGAATCCGGGAAAAGGGCTCTGCCTTTGTAGTAATACCAAATTTATTTATAGCAGCTTCAGCCTGTAATCACTTGCTGTAACTGCCGCATTGGTCATACATATAATTTACAATGATGCTGCCAGCACTGTTGATATAGCCCCACTTGGTGGTTTTCCGCACCCTGGCAAAACCATGACTGAAGTCCCCGGCTTCATCAAACTGGGGATTGGTAAGATACTTCCCGGTCTTGTCAATAAAACCCCATTTGGTCACCTTTTTTACTCTTGCAGTCCCACCGCAGAAATCCTCTGCCCCTTCGAACTGGAGGTTGATGGCATAGCTGCCTGTTGCATCAATATAACCCCAGGCATGGCCTTTACGGACCCTTGCCAGTCCTTCAATAAAGTCTCCGGCTTCCTCAAACTGGGGATTTACTTTCCAGGTCCCTTTGTCGTCAATATAACCCCATTCATGCTGCTTTTTGGCCCTGGCAATGCCGTTGTAAAAATCACCTGCCGCTTCGAACTGAAGGCTGACTGCATAGGCCCCTGTTTTATCAATAAAACCCCACTGGGTTCCTTTTCTTATTCTTGCGTAACCTTCGTGAAAATCTTCCACATCGGTGAACTGGGGGCTGATCACCCAGCGCCCGGTCTGATCCACAAAGCCCCAGTCCTTGCCTAATTTTGCCTTGGCAAGGCCTTCGGCAAATTCCCCAAGGGCGGAAAACTGAGGATTGATGATAAATTTCCCTTTGGTGTCGATATAACCCCAGGAAAGGCCTTGTCTTACCTTCGCCAAACCATCATGGAAATCAGAGGCTTCGGCAAACTGGTAATCGATCACTATCATTCCTTTCTTATCGATGTAGCCCCATTTTTTGAACTTATATACCCTTGCAAGACCTTCGCTGAAATCCTGGGCCGCGTCAAACTGTGGGTTGATAACATACATCCCTTTGATATCGATATATCCCCAGTCATGCATT
>JBAXBP010000019.1:0-33081 GCA_037141915.1 Bacteroidota bacterium
AACCGTTGCCCACCACTAGAGGGAATCGCGGGGGCTGAGCATATCAAAGCGGTAATGCCCATTAACAGCTCCCTTTCCCATCAGGTGCGATTTGCCTTCAACCGACATGATGCGGTTTTTATTCAGCACTGCAGTGTCGTTAGATACATTCAGCACCTCGCTGTTGATCCTGTCGAAGAACACAACACCGGGCTTATCCCCAGTCTGTTCTTCATATTGCATATACCCGTTCAATGTCTGAATTGTATCTATGGTCAGCGGGAACGGAACTTTTCTCAGCTGGCTTTGCACCAGGAGCTTTTTTCCTGGCCTGATGACACTGATCCTTTTGTCACGGTAAGCTTCGTTTCTCGCGTTGTGCACAAGTATCCTTCCCACATGGATTGTTTTTCCTGAAATCATTTTTACGAAGTCGGGGTTGAATATCTCAACCCGGGGAACAGAGACTGTAAAAATATCAGTCTGAAATCCGGTCCGCCTGTAAAATTCATCCCTTGAAACAACAGGAGTAAGGAATCCCGAATCGACATAAGCATATTTTTTGCCTGTGCTAACAAATGCTTTATTAAAGCCATAGGTGTAAAGGCTGTCGCCTGTCATGAAATTCTTGCCTTTCACCGATACCGAGATATCTGCCGCATTGAACAAAGGCACACCCGCCACTCCTTCCCTGTTCATGGAATCCAGTAAAAACTTACTCACTGTTACCTGCAAATCATCTGTTGAATAGTCTGTTTTTCCCTTGGCATTATGCACATGAAGTTTTACCCCCGCATCTTTCACGCGGATGTGATCAATGCTGTATGACCCCTGTCCCGGCTTATAGGCCAGGGCCGGGGAAATTGTTTTCTTCTGCTTGTCTTTGTTTTCATAGAGGGTGATCTCAGCCTCGGGTTTCACGATATCGATATCCCCGATGATCCATTTTCCTTCAAACAGGGCCTTGTCGAAATAAAAGCCCGAAATACTGACCTGTGGCACTTTCAGCTTTATCCTTGGCATTCCCTTTTCCTTCCTGCCCCGGCCTTTTATCGGGATCAGGCTCATCCCATTAATGTCAATGTTCAGGGGGTAAGAATGAAGGCTGATGTTGTCACAGCTGACTTCATAGGTGCTGTCCATCACGATCATCCTTAACGGCTTTACCGAAAGGCTCAGAGAATCAAATTTCATGGAACCGTTCATTTTCCCGCGTTCGGGAAGCTGCATCGAAAGTCCCAGTATAGAGAAATCTATGTCCTTCAGCTTAAAATAGCTTGATTTTGTACGTTCAAGTCCGTCGTAGGAAATATCCCCTTTCAACACTACCAGTTTGTCCACATCCAGGAATTTCATAAGGCCCTGAGAGGAACCCAGCCGTTCATCTTCCTGTCCCGGTTTGAACTGGTAAGGGTCCCCTGCTTTAAGTGATACCTTTGGATTTTCAAGCATCACAAGGTTGGCCTGAAGAACTTTGTCGAGGAAAAGCTTTTTATGGTTCAGGCCCTGGAGAAAGAGATTATCCACACTGAAGCTTATTGAGAAGTTTGATGGTTTCCTTACCCGGGAAGCTTCGGGCGACCTGGTCTTGATAAATGAGATGCTGTCGGCCATGATCACCGAGTCTTTCGTTGCAATGCGCAGGTGGTGCACTGTCACTTGCCTGAGGCTGTCGGGGGAGATGAAAAAGAATGATCTTAAATCCAGGTCGAAATCCCTGCTGTAGAAATACCCCTGTTGGTTCATCCCGTGAACCGAGTCGATAAGGAAGTCGTACATTTTCAGGTCAAAGGTTGCCGAACTGATCTCCTGGTCAAGGCTGTCGGTATTCTGGTGGTAACCAAAAAACCCTTTATTCACCAGAATGGAATCACCCTTTATTGAATTCACATATTTTTTCAGGAGGTTATATACCACGTCATCATTGGATTCAGCGAAGAAATCCCCCGGTTTTCTGAACCTGGCTTCCGCATTTTTCTTTAGCTGGTGTTTAGTAAAATGCACATCGGGAGATTCCACGATGAGGTTGCCGAATACCAGGTCCTGCTTGTTAAAAGCTTTTGAAAGGTCTATATTATTGAACTTCACATCGGGCAGTAGAATCGAGATGGTATTCTTCCTTTCTTCCTGCTGGTTTATCCTGTTTTCGGCATCGTGATAAAGCATCCCCTGTTCAATTTCGAGCACTTTCTTTTTCGTTGAAATGTAGACATTGCCGGCGTTCAGAACATGGATCTGGTCGCGAAGCTTCAGTATGATCTCATGCAGGTTCAATTCGACGTCCCTGGAGTAGAATATCCTGTCCTTGCGTTTGCCCGACAATGAATCAAGCCTGAACCCGTCTACTCCTATATTCATCCTGGCAACGCGCAGTTCGGGGTTTCTGTCGTTCATATTCCTGAAATATTCAAGCGAAGCCTCGTTAATGATAAGGGCATCGATCTGCAGCGACTTCAGCTTGCCTGAAATCACGGTAAAGAGGTCGGCTTTGTTGAAGGGTTTCCGCTTTTTCTTACGTTCCGGCGATAGCCTGTTTTCAACAGCTTCGGTTGAGTTATTTCGGAATATCTTTATCCTTGCAAGATCCAGTACAATCTTTGAAAGGTGCACCTGCTGATCTGTAAGCGCTTCATACAGGTTGATCCCGTTGATGGCGAATTCAGGCAGGTCGATCTGGAAAAAGGTACCCTGGCGGGCATGGCTTATCCTGCGCGAGAAAAAATTGGGACGCAGCGTGATATTCTTTCCGTACAAGTTCGACTTTACCAGGTTAAACCCTATCTCTTCGGCCTCCAGGAAATAAAGGCTGTCGGTGAGGCTGTAGCTCACATTATGCAAAATAAAATCAATGTCGCGGGAATAAAAGACCCTGTTATGATTGTAATAACTGAAGGGATTGACAGAGAAATCCCTGAGCACTGCCGAGAATTCATACCTCCCCAGTGCCTGGTGACCGGGCTTCCCTTCTTTGTTAGAAACAATCCTGGCCTTCTCAACAAATACAGAGTCGATGTGGATGTCCTTAAAAACCTGGGAGGCAAGGGGGTAAATATCTTCATATACGTTTTTAAACCTTCCCTTCCTTGACGAAATGGTATCGGGAAATCCCGCCAGCACTATCTCGGGCTTCCGTATCATCATTTCCCTCAGGTAGAGGTTCCTGTTCATCCAGGCCTCCCTGAAGTTCAACCGATGCAAACTGAGTTCGCGGTAAGAGATCTTATACAGTGTCTTTTTAGCCTTCCCTTCAAGTTTCATCCTCTGGTAAAGAATGGTGTCGGGAGTTAGGCTGAAGTCTTTTATTGAAATGGACCGTGTAAGGATGTTGATTTTAAGTTCTGAAAAATCGGCGGTATAAAGCCCCTGGCTGCTTTCACTGACTTTTTTCCGTATCATTTCACGGAGAAGCCTTGTTCCGAAAAAATTGAACAGGATGTAAACACTAAAGATCAGCAAGGCAATCAGAATGATACCACCTGAAAAGATCCGCAGCAGTATCCTCAGTCCCCTCCCTTTTTTGCGCCCTCTTTCCTGTTCTTCCATTCGGTTTGCCGGAATCAGATTCAAAAATAGAAATTCCAGCGATATAAACCTATTTCCTACCTTTGCCGAAACAAGTAGCGAAAAGCGAAATAGCGATAATAAAGTAACTTTCGCCGAAGGTGAAATGAGCACGCAAATGAAATAGAAGACTTAGTCGAATAAATGGCGGAAAGCAAAATTTTGCTTTTCACTTTTCGCTTTTCGCTTTTAATTTTATTTTACCAATAACTATGGAATATAACTTTCTGGAAATAGAGAAGAAGTGGCAGAAATACTGGTTTGAGAATAAAACTTTCCACACCGAAATTGATACGGCGAAGCCAAAATTTTACGTACTTGACATGTTCCCTTATCCCTCGGGTGCTGGCCTTCACGTTGGGCATCCCCTGGGGTATATCGCCTCCGACATTTTTTCGAGGTACAAAAGGCTGAAAGGCTTTAATGTGCTCCATCCCATGGGATACGACGCTTACGGACTTCCCGCCGAGCAGTATGCCATTCAAACCGGCACCCATCCTGCAATAACCACCGAAAAGAACGTGGCCAGGTACAGGGAGCAGATGGATAAAATAGGGTTTTCGTTCGACTGGGACAGGGAGGTGAAGACCTGTGATCCCGCATATTATAAATGGACTCAGTGGACTTTCATCCGCCTCTACAACCACTGGTACGATCTGCAGGCAGGCAAAGCCAGGCCCATAACCAGCCTTCTCAGTATTTTCATTTCTTCAGGGAATGCGGATGTGCGGGCTGCCGTTACCCCAAACTGGTTTCATGAACTGGGGAAGAAAGACAGTGCGTTCGGACCCGGGTTTAAAGGGATGTTCACGGCATCAGAATGGAATTCATATTCAGAAAAACAGCAGCAGGATATCCTCATGAATTACCGCCTTGCATATATTTCTGAAGCCATGGTGAACTGGTGCCCCGAACTTGGGACCGTGCTTGCAAACGATGAGGTGTCCAACGGGTATTCGGTCCGCGGCAACCATCCCGTAGAACGCAGGATGATGCGGCAATGGTTCCTTCGAATCACGGCTTATGCACAAAGGCTGCTCGACGGCCTGGGAAACATCGACTGGCCTGATTCGCTCAGGGAGCAGCAGAAATACTGGATAGGAAGGAGCGAAGGCGCCGAGATCTTATTTCCTGTTAAAGACTCTGAACTGAAACTGAACATCTTCACCACAAGGCCCGACACCATTTTCGGCTCCACTTTCATGGTCCTTTCGCCTGAGCATGAGTTCGTAGAAAAGATCACGCCAGCTTCCCACATTGAAGACGTGAGAAAGTATATAAAAGAAACCGCGAACAGATCCGACCGCGAACGCATGGCCGACGTAAAGAAGATCAGCGGGGTATTCACGGGAGCTTACTGCCTTAACCCTTTTAACGGCAAGCCAATCCCAATCTGGGTTGCCGATTATGTTCTCGCAGGTTACGGCACAGGCGCCATCATGGCTGTTCCCGCTCACGACAGCAGGGATTATGATTTTGCAAAACACTTCAACCTGCCCATCATCGAAGTGGTTTCCGGAGGTGACATCTCCGAGAGTTCATACGACGCAAAGGACGGGATCCTGGTCAATTCGGAATTCATCGACGGCCTGAATGTGAAGGACGCAATTAAAGCCGCTATCAAACGTGTGAATGAAATGGGTATAGGCAAAGGCACTGTGAATTTTCGTCTCCGCGATGCCATTTTCAGCAGGCAGCGTTACTGGGGAGAGCCATTCCCGGTATACTTCAAAGACGGGATCCCATACGTGCTCGACGATACTGACCTGCCCCTGGAGCTTCCCCCCGTGGATGCCTACCTCCCCACCGAGGCAGGTGAACCTCCGCTGGCTCGTGCAAAGAACTGGAAAACGAAAGAGGGATATCCTCTCGAAACCAATACCATGCCTGGCTTTGCAGGCTCCAGCGGGTATTATCTCCGTTACATGGACCCGCGCAATCCAAATGAATATTTTTCAAAAGAAGCAGTAAATTACTGGCAGAACGTCGACCTCTATATAGGAGGTGACGAGCACGCCACGGGCCACCTGATCTATGCAAGGTTCTGGAATAAATTCCTGTTCGACCTCGGAATGACCGTTTGTGATGAACCCTTTAAAAAACTGGTGAACCAGGGTAAGATACAGGGACGTTCGAACCTGGTCTACCGCCTGAAAGGTTCGAATACTTTCGTCTCCCATGGTCTCAAAGACCATTACGAGCATAGTGTTATGCATGTGGATGTCAGCCTCGTCAGTAACGACATCCTCGATACGCAGGAGTTCAGCAAATGGAGACCCGACCTGGCTGATGCTACGTTCATCCTGGAGGACGGGCAGTATTACTGCGGACATGCCGTGGAGAAGATGTCAAAGTCGCTGTACAACGTGATCAATCCCGACGAACTCATCGAACATTACGGAGCCGACACCTTCAGGATGTACGAAATGTTCCTTGGCCCACTGGAGCAGTCAAAACCCTGGGATACCAACGGGATCGAAGGGGTTTTCCGTTTCATCAGAAAATTCTGGAGACTTTACCATGATGATGAAAACAGTTTCAGGCTGAGCGATGAGGCTCCCGAAGCTGCCGAGCTGCGGGTCCTGCACAGGACCATCAAAAAAGTGCAGGAAGACATAGAACGCCTTTCATTCAACACCGCGGTCAGCACTTTCATGATCTGTGTGAACGAGCTTGGTGAGCTTAAATGCAGCAAACGGGGCATACTGGAAAACCTGCTCATCCTGATCGCTCCGTATGCACCCCATCTGTCAGAAGAGCTCTGGCAGCAGTGCGGGCATAATGAAAGCATTACCACCGCTGCATTCCCGGTGTTCAACGAAGCTTATCTTGTTGAAAATTCATTCAACTACCCTGTTTCTTTTAACGGCAAAATGCGTTTCACCATGGAGCTCCCCGCCGATATGCCATCAGCAGAGATCGAAAAAGCTGTACTGGCTGCCTCAGAATCTGCAAAATGGCTGGAAGGTAAAACCCCGAAAAAAATCATCGTCGTCAATAAGAAAATTGTGAACGTCGTCGTTTAACCTTAAAGCAAACGTGATGCGTTCCCGCTTTCTTTTTCTTCTCTTACTATTCACGGTTCACGGTTCACGGTTCACGGTCGAGGCGCAGGAATTAAAGCCTGCCGGCAACGCATCCTTTACCTACGGTGAAAAACTGGTCTTTACGGTTTATTATGATTCTTACATTACCGGTAAAGTGACTGCGGGAAGCGGAAGCCTGGAAGTGAGTCGTGAAGCCGTTGAAGTTGGCGGAAGAAAAACTTACCATATCGTGGGTGAAGGAAAATCAAAAGGGGCGTTCAACCTGTTCTTTAAGGTCAATGACCGCTTCGAAAGCTGGGTTGACGAAGAATACCTGGTTCCGTGGAAGTTCAAAAGAGACACTCATGAGGGCGGTTATGAATACAAGGATGAAGTCAAATTCAACCAGCTCACGGGATCATATTCCAGCACTCGGGCAAACAAGAAAATGCCAGTGGGGACCCATGACATTATCTCTGCTTATTTCCATACCCGCAATTTCGATTTTTCGGCCATGAAGCCGGGTGACATCTACCCCCTGAATTTCATTCTCGACGATTCCCTTTATACTTCGGCTATCAAATTCATAGACCGTGAAACCGTCACTACCGAACTGGGGACTTTCCGCTGCCTGCACTTCAAACCCATGGTGGTGACAGGTGCTGTTTTCAGCCAGCCTTACCCCATGGACCTCTGGATCTCCGACGACAAGAACCATATCCCGGTGCTCGCCAAATCGGCAGTGATAGTAGGCTCCGTTAAAATGGAACTGGTGAAATACCAGGGCCTGAAGAATCCCTGAAACCTTATTGAATAATCAGCTTGGTGGCCGTTGTCTTTTGGTTCCCTGTAATTTTCAGGATATACTCCCCTGCCTCTAACATGCTTAAACCGACCCTGGATTGGTTGGCCAGGGCAGCAGAAAAGACCATCAGGCCATTCTGGTTGAAGATGCTAAGCTGAAGTTCCCCTTTCAATCCCGGCCAGTCAATACACATATAATCCCTGGCGGGGTTTGGATAAACCCTGCAGTAAACAAGTGAATTTTCGGGGATGCCGAGATTTTTTTCCGAATAATAATAGTCATTCTGCACAGCATTGTTCCATTGTGATCCATTCCAGCGATATTGAAACTTATCCATCATCAGGTGATTCGAATTATAATTTTCGAAACCGGGGGGCAGGATAAGCTGAGACCGGTCGAATGCGACATTATAATCGCAGACAATCTTTCCGTCGGAAACAGGGACCCACTGGCCCTGGGCCTGGTCCCAGGTGTAATCGTATTTATACCACATATCCCCGCTATCGTTATAGTTACGTTCTTCCTTTGACTGGTTGTTCCAGACGCTGTCGGCAGCAGAAAACTGGTAATCCGTTTGAAGGATCATTTTACTGCTGTCGTTGTATACAAATTCATTTTTCGATATGTATTTCCATGAAGCAGCGCCGGTGTCGGGCTGAGAATAAATTGTCCTTATCCTGTTGCCGGTTGAATCGTATGAATGATCATTTTTGTATGCAGGATCCCACTGATGATTTGAGCGGTACACAAATGCCGACTCAACCGTAAGATTTCCGGAACCATTGTAAGTATAATTAACCTGGCTCAGTGGCTGCCACTCGTTCTTGCTGTTTACGATTGAACCCTGTTCCGAGGTAAGCCGCCCCTGGCTATTATAAGTGTATTCATATTTTGAGGAATACGCCAGTCCTGCCGAATCCGGGTTCCAGTTCAGCTGGATATCCGATACAATTTTTTTTTTGGGATCATAGAGATATTCATGTTTTGTGCTCGGTCTCCAGGCTCCCGGAGTGGTATCGGGGGTGGAATTTACAGTGTATGAGAGCAATCCCATGAAATCGTAAATGCATTCGAATTTGGTCCTGGCCCTCCATTGTTTGGTGGAACTTGTCCAGCTGTAACTGTAAGAGAGTATCAGTTTCCCCGGCGTGTCATATGCATAATCAGTTTTGGATCCTATTTTCCATTGAGCTCCTGCTGAATCCCAGGAAGATATCAAAACACTGTCAAGCTTTTGCTTTACAACCGACAGACTGCCTTGTGATGCGGGTGAAGAAATGGTCTGTGACCGCAACGAAAAGGTAAAAAAAATTGCGATTATCAGAATTACATATGTTTTCATTTTACAAGCGGTTTATTGAACATCCTTTACGGATCTTTTTGATGGTTCAAAGATACTAATTAAACAGGTGTTCAGTAAAGTTGGGTTGCACATCAGCCATATCCTTGCTATCTTTATCATCGATTAAGCCGGCACAAATATTTGACGGCCATACCCCCGGTTTAATTAAAAGTATGAAGAAACATGATATTACTGTATTGCATGCCGGCATCATCCTGCTTTTGATTTTATTTTTTTTGACTGCGGATGAGGTGAATGCGCAGTTCGTAAAGGGTGCCGATATAGGATGGCTTCAGCAGATGGAAGCTACCGGTTACAAGTTCTATGACAGCACGGGAACGCAGAAGGACTGCATGCAGATCCTGAAAGATCACGGCATCAATACGGTAAGGCTTAGGGTGTGGGTAAACCCTTCATCCGACAAGGTCAACGGGCACTGCAGCAAGAAAGAAGTTGCCGCCATTGCCCTGAGGGCAAAGAATATGGGAATGCGGATCATGATTGATTTTCATTACAGCGATTCCTGGGCCGATCCCGGCAAGCAAACCAAGCCTGCAACCTGGGCGGGAGATACCTTCAACCAATTGCTCACCCATCTCTACAATCATACTTATGAAGTCATTGACACCCTGAAATCCATAGGGGCGACACCCCAATGGGTTCAGGTGGGGAATGAGATCCCGGGCGGCATCCTCTGGCCCGACGGCAGTACTTCAAACTGGCCGCAGCTGGCTCAGTTGCTGAACAAGGGTTATGATGCGGTGAAGGCAGTGGACGGCAACATCAAGGTCATTATACACCTCGACCAGGGCAACGACAATGCAAAATTCAGGACCTTCTTCGATAATGCGGCGACCAATAATGTGAAATACGACATCATAGGCGCTTCCTACTATCCTTACTGGCTGGGATCAGATTATACCGCCACCATTAATAACCTGGGAGCCAACCTTAATGATATTTCGTCCAGGTACGGTAAAGAAGTGATGGTGGTTGAAGTCGGGGGGGATTACACCAAAGTGCAAAACACCTATGATATGCTGGTGGCTGTCATGAACAAGGTCAAAGCCGTTCCCGGCAATAAAGGGCTGGGGGTCATTTACTGGGAACCCGAAGGAGAAAAGACCTGGAGCGGATACCAGCTGAGCTGCTGGGGATCCGACGGCAAACCGACTCCAGCGCTGAACGCCTTCATGGTGCATCTGCTTGGAGTCAATGACCCTGGTAAAGATCCGGAAATATTCATTTCTCCCAATCCTTTTTTCGGGGGAATGCTTAACGTGGATCTTAAGGGATTGAACGGTTCATCCATTCTCCGCATATATAACGGAAGCGGGAAACTCATGAAAGAACTTACCATGGAAAGCCCTGTCAAAGCTTCGTTCGAGATAAAACTGCAGCCCGGTTTCTATATCGTGGATGTTCGCAACGGCGAAAGGGATTTCAAAGGGAAACTGGTAGTGAACTGAGAATTTTATGTCAAAAAATTACTTGAACAGGTAGAAGATCCCTGCATTTCCTCCTAATGACCACAGGTAAACTTTGAATTCCCCGTCATAAAGGTTTACAGGCATCACGTTCATCATAAACATGGGTTCAAACCTGAAACAGAAATGTTTCAGGAATTCATATTCAATCCCTGCCGATCCCATTGCCGAAAGGTTGAACGTCCTTCCTTTATCATCCATATTTACATAATAATTCTCCTTCCCTCCCCCCTTTGGAACAAGCAGGAAACGGTACTTAGCGTAAAGGCAAAAGTCGGCAGTCATTCCGGCGGAAACAAAGACTTTTACGGGTTTTGTGATAATATTGACATTAAGCTTCAGGGGAATGTCTATGTAGCCATAAATATAACGCAGGTTCCCCTTTTCATAAGGAAGTACTTCACTCGTTGAATTTACAAAATCAGCGAACCTCATCGAATACCCTTTGTTCGAAAACCAGGCTCCTGTTTCAAGTGTGAAACGCCTGGAAATTAACCATGAAAAGGTCAGGCCGGTGGTGTAACCGAATTTTCCGCGTTCATATTCATTCAGTTCATTCAAAAAACTCTGGATGTAAATATAAAAATTATATAATAAAGTCAGCCTGGTATCGACCGTCATTAACTGAGCCTACAGGAATTATTTCATCATCACCTTTGCACCGCCAGGGATAGTTCCGTCATCAGCATAAAGAATAAGAAAATACATTCCTGAAGGCAGGCCGTTCCTGTTTATAAGAAACTTTGAGGAGTTGAATTTCAGTTTCAATACCTGGCGGCCCATTGAGTTCACCAGGACCGCATACCCGTGTTTGTCAGAATCAGTGCCGATGATCCTTACCCAGGACTGTTCTTCAACAGGATCAGGTTCGATACTGATGGCAGTAGGTTCACAGGTGGGTAAATACTTAACACCAACCAGGGTCTGGCAATCGGATGCTACCGGTGTCCCCCAGGTTTCGCTGCCTTTTTTAAAATAAATCAGGTATGTTCCCTTCAATTCCGTTTCACCTTTATCATAAACATCAACCAGGCCCAGTCCTTCTGCATATGTTCGCAATTTAATTGGCCAGCTGTAATCACTAGTTTCATAATAACATGGAGAATCCCATTGGTAAGCGTGATATTTGAGATATTTTGCAGGCCTTTGATTGTATTTGACAAATCCGTTAAACCTATATGTAGTTAAATGATTATCAAATAATTCGGAGGGCTGGAATGAAAGTTCCAGGTTGCTGAGAAGCTGTACAAGATTTATCAGTTCTACTAAAGTATCCGTGGAATATGTAATATCCCAGCCAGAGCCGTTGAAAGTTTTTGTCTTTACACATTTTTCCCTTTCATACCGTATGGAATCATTATTGCCATAAACAGTTTTACTGAGAATTGTTTCGATAGTCCAATGTTCCTTCCACATGAACCAGGACCCGTAATAATTGCTTTCCTGGTAATAATAAAAGCTGAACACATCGCCAACGTCGTAATCATAAACCTTTGGCCATGTCAGATCCTGAATCCCGAGTTGCGGCGTTGATTTACCGTTCAGTGTATAGGTAATAGTATCTGAGGGGATCAGGTAGCTGTCACATAGCATTGATAAACCGAAATGCTTACTTAGCCTGAATTGTTTCTGGTTAAAAGGGCTGGTCACATTTACATTGTGAGAATCCTTGGCCTGAAGCGAGATTACCTTCACCTGGTCGGGTTGCCCGAGGATGCTGTCAGCGTTTATTGAAGTAACAGTTGCCTCGATATACCGGTCCGTCCATTCAATTAATTTCCAGCTTTGGTTGAGGGCGGCCTGGGTATTTATTTTCACTGAATCACCGTCCTTATTAAAAAAGAACACCCAGCCGTCGTGCCGTTTATAGACTTTCCGGCCCATGACCGATCCTTTTGAAATATCAACGCATTGATAATAGAGAGGCGGATCCCTTAAAGCAGTATACGAGATGAAAATGGTATCACCCATTCCCGGTACATAAACCGAATCACGTCGGAAAGCTCCAAGGTAACCGCTGTAATTTTTGAAATAGGTAATGCCCGGTGAGCATATGTTCTGGTAATTTTGGGTGAAAGAACCTAAGGGAAAAAATAATAACAGGATGGCTATATGGGGTTTCATAAAGAAATGAATATGGAATTGTCGTGGAGAAACAATATGTAGGATAAAGAGCCACAATATCCAGAATAAAGGTATAGAGCAAATTTACAATATTTCAATGTGAAAGTCAAGCTCTGGAATAAAACCATTAACTTTACATACGGATCCTTATTCTGCAAAAAAATGAAAAAGCTACTGTGTTTAATTCTCGTGGCCGGCATTTTCGGCTTTGCTTCCTGCAAAAAGAAAGACAACAGTTCAGATAATCCTCCGAATCCCAAAGGGACCTGCAGGATGATCTCTTACCAGGATTCCACGCAAATCAATAACTTTTATTATAATGCAGCGGGCCGGATAAGCAGCATTGAATTCATCTATTCGTCGTCCGATACGGGCCGGAACAATTATTATTACGATAACGACCATGTGGCTTACATGACCTCAAGTCAGGGCTGGCGCATTGATACCGTGCGGTATACCTGGGATTCAGGAAGGTATACAGGGTTTACAGAATACGGAGTGGTTTATAAAATACTCTACAACAACCTGAACCAGATCATCAGGATAGAAGAATACCAGGACTCTGTAAAGATGGCTTATTCGGAGTATACCTGGGATTCAAATAACAACTGTACGCTAAGCACAGATTATGCACTGAGCGGATCGCAATTTGTCGCAAATCATAAATCTGAAATCACTTTCGGAACGAACAGGAATTTTTATTACTCAGTGGGAATGCCTCCGGTCAATTCTTTAGGCGTGGGGTTGGCAATGTTCTTCAGTCCTAATAACCTCATTAAGGTGAAATTCACTTATCCCCTGCAGGGTTCATCCACAACCCTCGTCTTCTATTATACTTCATTCAACAGTTACGGGTATCCCCTCCGCTATAATCTCACCGATACACTAAATCATTATATCAATTCAGCAAGCATGAGCTATGCCTGTCCCTGATCCTCCAGAATTCCTGAAAGATGAAACCATTCCAGCTTTTAACCTGCATTGCCTTGTTTCTCTTAAGCACAACACTATCTATAGCACAGACAGGGAAGTTTGGAATTTCTGTCGAAGGGGGGCCATCCTTTTCTTACATCTATAAAAATTTATTCCCCGCCGGGGATTTTAAACCTGCTGTGGGAGGGTATACCGGAGTACTTTTCGATTACCGCTTTAAAAAACATTTTGCTTTTGAAACAGGGCTCGCATGGGAACAAAAGGGGACACAATTTTACAAGGCCCTCGCAAGCGTCATATATAACAGGCAACCCTCTGCTGTCGAAAACGGTTATACTTATTATGCCGATTATACCTTCCGGTTCAATTACCTCACGCTCCCTGTTATGGTGAAAGCGAGTTTCGGGAATAAAGTAAGGTTCATTGCATCAGGCGGGGCTTATTTCAGCCTTCTCCTTTCGCAAACTTATGTCAGCAACGGTCATGGCAGTTTCATCATCGACCCTTCAACCTATAATGAGAAGAAACCTTATGATCTTGGCCTCAGCGGCAGCCTGGGATTGGAAATCGGGGTCATGAAAAATGCTTCAATCTCACTGAAATTCAGTGACCATCTCAGCCTGGTCAACACCAATATGTTCCCCATTTTTACAATGGTCACCGGCGAAGCTGTCAATTCCGACAGGTCCTCATACATCAATTCCGCCATCGTAAGCCTGGGGTTTTCCTGGTTCTTCGGGAAAGAACTGAAATAGCCTGAAAGCCTTGCCGTTCATACTAATGCGGGGGTTACGGGAAGATGCCATCCGCCGAAATTCTCATTTTTATCGCTGAAATCCTTAAAAAAATCGTTGAATAATTAAAGATTTAGTTGACAAACTATGTTTTTAGTTGTATCTTTGTCTTGTGAAATAATAATACCCGAAGCACGAAATCCGCAAACAAAGAAGAAATGAAAGCAGAAAAAAATAACGACCCCGCGATCAGGGAACTTACAAAGGCCGAAGAACAGGTGATGCAGATCCTCTGGGACCTTGAAAAAGGGATGGCAGGCCAGGTTCTTGAGAAGTTCGAAGATCCGAAGCCCGCATATAATACCGTATCGACCATCATCAGGATACTTGAACAGAAAGGGTTCGTGGGACATAAGGCTTACGGGCGAACGCATGAATACTTTCCCATCATCAGCAAGAAGGATTACACCAGCATGTACTTCAAAAATTTTGTTTCGAATTATTTCGGGAATTCCTACCATTCTCTGGTTTCATTTTTTGCCAGGGACAACAGCCTGAGCCTGAAAGAACTGGAGCAGATACAGCAGACCATCGACAAGGAGATTATGAAACATAAAAAATCAAAGTAATATGAATGCCATGCTTTTATACCTGCTTGAATCAGCCCTGTGCATTGCATTGCTGTACAGCGTATACTGGCTGTTCCTGCGCCGCGATACTTTTTTTATCCTGAACAGGACGTACCTGCTCGGGATCACGGCATTTTCTCTGATTTTCCCTTTGGTCCCCTTCCATTTCACCGCATCTGGGACTGCCGCTACGGTAGTTTACCTGCTTGATCCCGTGCTGATCACCCCCGAAAAGGTCGGAGAGGCCGTAACAAGCCACCTGCAGTGGATGCAGATAGCTGGCATAGTGTATATCACCGGGCTGGCGATCTTCCTGGTAAGGTTTGCCGTGCAGCTGATCCAGCTTTACCTCATCGTAAGGCGCAGCGGCATAGAGCGCAGGGAAGGGATGCGGCTGGTATTTGTCGACCGGGGCTATTCTCCGTTTTCATTCTTCAACCTGGTCTTCATTAACGAAAAGAACATCAGTGACGACAGGCTGCAGGCTATTTTAACCCACGAGAAGGTCCATGTGAGGCAGCGCCACACCCTCGACCTGATCCTCAGTGAATTGCTTTGCATCGTACAGTGGTTCAATCCATTTGCCTGGCTTACAGGCAGGGAGATGAAAGCCGTACATGAATTCCTGGCCGATGAAGGCGTGTTAACCGCCGGCATCAGTCCTTCGCAATACCAGCAAATGATCCTGGACGAATCCATGGGCATCCAGGTGAACGGGCTGACCAATAATTTCAATGTCTCACTCCTTAAAAAACGAATTCTTATGATCTCAAAAACAAAATCCAAAAAGCGGGCAAGGGTCAAGATGATCCTGGTCGTTCCCGCCATCATGGTTCTGGTATTTCTCCTTTCGGCCCGTTCTTTCAGCGGTTCACCTGGGACCCAGGACAAAACCACATCCAAAGTGACCGCCAGCCCGCAGGCCACGACAAGCCCTACCGCCAAACCCCAGGCTGAAGAAAAGATCAAATATACCAAAGCCGAACCTGGCAAGATATACGATTCGGTGGAGGTAATGCCCGAATTCCCCGGAGGTTTCAATGGTTTGGGCCAGTTTATACTTGCCAATCTCAAGTACCCTGAAGCCGCCATTAAGAACGGGACCCAGGGTAAGGTCATTGTCTCCTTCGTTGTCTGGAAAGACGGTGCGGTGGGAAATGTCAAGGTGATGAGAGGGATTGGCAGCGGCTGTGACGAAGAAGCCTTACGCGTAGTAAGCAAGATGCCGAAATGGAAACCCGGAATGAAGGATGGCAAAGCCGTGAATGTTCATTTTGCACTGCCACTTCAGTTCAAACTTGACGCCGATAAAAAAGAAGCTCCTAAAAAATAGCACTGAATGCGGATTTGGGAGAGCTTTCTCTTTCATCTTACCCGCGATGCGTTTGC
The DNA here is from genome assembly GCA_037141915.1 of Bacteroidota bacterium. GTDB lineage: Bacteria > Bacteroidota > Bacteroidia > Bacteroidales > FEN-979 > CAIRDP01. The sequence continues at coordinate 16,010 of JBAXBP010000019.1, forward strand.
TGCGGATTTCCCCGGTGGTTCTTGTGACTGCCGGGGAATTTTCCTATATTTGGGTCATCCTAATACCCCGATAATGAAAAAATTTACCCGTTTTAACCGCCTTTGTCTTAGTCTGCTGATGACCGGCTTTACCCTTGGCACTGTATTTTCACAGGATACTTTTTCAATAGTGGCTATAGATTCGGTGAACGGACTGTTCGGCAGCGCCGGAGCTTCCTGTGTAGGCTCTTCCTCAGGCTATCCGCACGGTGCCCAAATCCTCAGCGATGTGATCCCGGGAATAGGCGTGATCCACACCCAGGCAGCCTGGACTTCGGCAAACCAGCAGAATGCACATAACTGGATGATGATGGGACTTGCACCGCAGCAGATCATCGATTCACTGGTAGCCAACGATGCAGGCGGTAACCCAACGGTAAGGCAATACGGGATAGTCGATTATAATTCGGGGCATCCCCGCTCAGCTGCTTACACCGGGGTGAACTGTTCTGATTATAAAAATGATACCGCCCATCTCAATTATTCCATACAGGGTAACATCCTCATGGGCCAGAAGATACTCGACTCGATGCAGGTCCGCTTTCTTAACGCTGTGGGATTCCTTGGCGACAGGCTTATGGCAACACTGCAGGGAGCCAAGGTTGTGGGAGCTGATACACGTTGTGCGGTAAGGGGAACCTCCTCACAGTCGGCATTCATCAGGGTAGGACGCATGACCGATCCGTCCGATTCATTATACTGCGACCTTTGGATGGCTTATCCTACGAATTACTCAGGTACCTTTCCGGTGGATCCCATTGATTCCCTCCAGACCCTTTATAATCTGTGGAAAACCACCACTTCGGTGAATGGCGCCAACCTCTCGCCCCCATCCGAAATAAAGGTGTACCGGGGAGAAGGTGAAAGCCTGGTATTTGATTTCAGCCGTTGCAGGAATTACCTGCAGTCAAACCTGCAGATTTTCGACATCACGGGCCGAAACCTGAGGGAAGTAAAAGTGACTTCACGTTTTATGACGGTCAATCTTACAGGTACAGCCGGAAGCCGAATCCTATTATACCGTCTTGCCGGGGCCGACGGAGCTTACCTCTGCAGCGGGAAATTCTGCAGATAGGGTTTTCCAATCTGAATAAAGGAATCGCGCTTAATTCTTGAACCGGCTGTTTCAGAAGATAGGCAGCATGGGTTAATCCACGAATGTTTCCTTGATAACTGCTTTGACTTTTTTAATCTCTTTCTCCTCCAGGGTCCCGATTACCTTCACCATCCTGCTTTTATCAATAGTCCTGAGCTGGTCTATGGCAATGCGGTTTTCGGCCCCCTCAAGGATGAATTTCACCCGGGTGGGATAATCACGTGTTCCCGATGTGACGGGCGCAATGGTTACCGTATCGAGGTGACGGTTCATCTCGTCAGGTGAGATTACCAGGCAGGGACGTGTCTTGCGTATTTCCCTGCCTACCTTGGGATCAAGGTTCACTATAACAATCTGAAATTGCTTTATTTCCATTATTCAAAATGTTCATCCTGAAAAACATCGCTGATGAGAAACTGGTCATCCCCCAAAGCATGCATGGATTCAAAGGTTTTATCCCACCCCTTTCTTGGTTCATCCATCGGCTTCAGGATGATCCTGCCCTTTTCGAGTGTCACTTCCACTTTATCCCTGATCCCGTATTTTTCAAGAATCATTTTATTCAACCTTATCCCTTTTGAATTTCCTATATCAATCACCTGCAGTTCCATATAATTACATTGTAATTACAAAAGTACAACATTCAGAAAGAAAATGCAAGTATGGATATTGTTATTAATCCCGAAAAAGTCAAAAAGTGATATAATCCAGCTGACTTTATCGTAAATTTCGGGTGAAAACAAATAAGGCATGAAAAACGTTGTTATCAAAACCAGGCTGATACTGATACTGATCGCAATGATATTACCCGTTCTTTCCATGCGGGCGCAGGTAAAGGTTTACAAGGGGACATCTTCGTATACTTCCGATGTGATCTGTACGGTGGATGAGGGGAGGGTATACAAAAAGACATCCACCTACACCTCCGACATCCTATGCCACGTTTCGGGGAATAAAATTTACAAGGGGACATCATCATATACTTCCGATGTGATCTACACGGTAACTGACGGAAAGGTATACAAAGGGACATCTTCCTACACCTCCGATATCGCGTTTACTATTAAAGACAGCAAGATTTACAACGGAACATCATCATAGACCAGCGATATTGTGGCGACCCTTAAGAATGGCAAGGTCTATTCGGGGACATCCTCATTCACCTCCGACATAGAATTTACCATAGCCGGGGACCTCACCATCGAAGAGTTCGTGGCGGTATGGTATGCAGTGAAATACTGCTATTAAACAGATCATTAAATTGAAACCTTTTTTAATTTACATCATCTAAGAGATAAATGTAACCCATGTCACTCTGGAGAGTCATCCTCTGCATCATCTTCCCTCCCCTGGCCGTCATCGACAAAGGCTGCGGCTCGTTGCTCCTGGTATTCATTCTCACCTGCTGCGGCTGGATCCCGGGTGTGATCGCCGCGTTGTTGATCACGACGCGGGACTGATAAAAAAGACAAATCATGAAAAAAACTGTTCAGGAGATCATTGCGTTGCCTCCTGTAAAATACGGCAAAGGCAAACCGGTTTTAAGCGTTCTGAAGCAGAGGAAGACCATTCGCGAAATCAGTGATAAAAAAGTCCCCCTGCAGCTATAGTCGAACCTGCTCTGGGCCGCCTGCGGGGTGAACCGTAAAAAAGGGCCTTTCGGGCATACCTTCGGTTATAAAGCAAGTAAGGAAAATGATGAGTTAATTCAGAAAAAAATCCAGGGCAACTTTTTTAAGTGAAAAGCTTCGGACCTCCACGATGGTAGTTTTATTGAAGAGGGATATCTCAGGCAGGGGCGGGTGTTTTAGAATAAGCATAAACAAGCTTCACATGGCATGAATGAATTTTATTTTTTTGCACTGAGGCTGTAACATTCAGGTTTGTTTACAACAATTTTTAAGGTCCTGTCTGTTGTCAGTCATAAAATATGGCAGAGGATCAAGTGTTAAAAATTCGTTAAGATTGGAAGGCAGCCAGAATATTTCCATGATATTGGTGTTTGAGAATTATGGAGGATAAAGAACACTCCGTAACCATAAATACTCATAAGAAAATGAAAGCAAATCATAATGTTTCAACCAACGATATCCTGGATAACCACTTGAGTGTTTCGAACCATCCAAGAAGAGTTCCAAAAAATAAAACCTATACAGGTTCATTAACCGGCAAGTATCCCATCATCCTAAATGACGGCCGCACTATTGTTTATGTCACTGATAAAAGCAAGGAAGACGAGATCAGGGCGAAATACGCACTGAAAGCAGTCTGAACCGTTTATTGTATTTGTGACTGCGGATGACATCCTCCCCGGATCACGTTCACGGTTCACGGATCTCCTCTATTCTGCCTATGATCTTTGACAGGGCTTCGCTCAGTTTTGCCTCGGGGGTAATGGTGTTGAAATCTCCCCAGAAAGCATCATTGACGAAGTAAGGCTGATCGGAAAATACAACGTTGGGCTTCAGGGTTTCCTCCCTCGGAAATTTTACAACGCCTGCAGTATCGATAGAACAGGTGGCGAGTTCGAGGAAGGTGTAAAAATTATCGGATGAAAAGTGGTTCTTCAGGCGTGTTTTTATCTTAATATCGCAACGCACATGCCCCTGGTAATACCTGCCGTTGAAGGGCATATAGCTTACCGAATAATTTATTTTTTCAAGCTTTACTTTGAGCCTGCTGCTTTTCTTCAGCACCAGGGCTTCTGCTGCAAGATCGAGGTAATCGGGATTAATCTCGAAATCGGCGCCAAGCAATGCAAACCCTTCTTTTTCAATGTACACCGTCCCTGCATACAAAGGTTTTTTCAACCCTTCCTTCTGGATAAAAGTTAGGGCATAGGCATCCCTGGCATTATAGGAAACCAGGTCGGAAAATTTGTAGTTGTATTCCAAAGGAGGGTTTTGATCAAGGAAGCCCGGGATGTTCTTAACAATATCAAGCATCAATGCCGATTCAACACCGGCCTTAAGTTTCACCAGGACAGTATCGCGCGGGTTTGTATCCTTTACTTTTCTTGACTTCAGAAGTTTAACCTGGTCGGCATGCTCACCGGCAGTAAATGGTGATTTATAAATCTTAAAAACCGCCTCCGAATAGCTGATGTACTTATTATTCTTTCGTACACCTTCACGGTAAAATGTAGTAAGATAAGCAGGTTCAAGAGCGTAGTTTGCCTTCAGCCTTTCCATTGCTTTTCCTATAATTACCGCAGGATCAATATACCTGATGATCACCTCCTGTATAGAAATAACCCTGCGGTCTAAATAAAGATCCACTTTCTGCTCATTGAGCAGGCGTACCGGGATGGCCTGGGTCATATAACCCAGGTGCGAAACAACCAGTGAAGTACCTGTAAGAGAGGCCGGGATTTTGACAGTAAAAAAACCATCGCTGTTGGTAACCGTCCCGAGGTTTTCCTCAACGATACCGACGGTAGCATAGGGTATCGCAGCCTTGTTTTCCTTATCGTAAATATGCCCCCTGATGATGACGCTTTTCAGGCTATCCTTTGCACTGACCGCCGCCTGCGCTGTATTTACAGGCAGAACCTTATCCGCCTTGCAGATCAGGATATGCTTTCCAAGGACCGTGTATTCAAGCGAGTGATCGGCAAGCAGCTCATCCAGAACGACACGCAGGGTCTGGTTTCCGGCTTGAAGCTTAACTCTTTTATCGCTTTGAATCGTTTCGCTTTCATAAATAAACAGGCAGTCGGCTTTCAGCGATACCAGGTTCAATGCCTCGTAAACCGTTGTATTTTGTTTAGGTATGCTGATGACTTTATCGAGAATGGACGCCTGCCCGAAAGCTTTGTTAAGCGAACAGAGCAGGAAAAGCAGGCTTAAAACACAGGTATGAGCGCGGTAATGCCCATCGCGGAACCTGCAAGACTTAGTAGGGTTTTGCGCCTTTACCGACTTCAGAGAATACAACAGACCCATTGATGGTTTGGCTTTTCAGGTTCAGGGCCACACAAATGAGTTCAGTCATTGTTACTGCAGTTTCGTTTTGAAAAGTAACTGTCAGTTTATGTTTCCCGATTTTTTCATTGGCCACCACAAAGTTAGTATTGAAATTCCGATTCAGCACAGTAATGATGTTACTGAGTTTTTCATCCTTGAAACACATCCGCTTTATATACCATGAGCCAGCCGCAACGGCAACATGTTTCGATTTAACCAGGCTGTTATCCACAGTCGATATCATTTCCCCGGCAACGACCATTTCGTTGTGCGAAGGATGCTTTTTCATTGTGACTTTTACTTTCCCCCTGTCGACAAAGAGCTCAAAGCCTGTACCATTCTTAGTTTTTACATTAAACGCCGTTCCCAGCACCTGTATGAGAGCTTCATCCGTTTCAATGACAAACGGCTTTGAAGCATCAGGGGCAATATCGAAAAAAGCTTCCCCTTTCAGTTTAACGTTGCGGGAATCGGATTTAAATTCTTCAGGAAAAGAGAAGAGGGAATTCTCTGCAAGATAGATCACCGAACCATCCCCAAGGGTTTTGATAAGGGTTGCTGTTTCAGTTGAGGTATTCAGCTTAAGCACGGCAACTTCCGGCCTGCGGTTCAGATTCAGGTAAAGCGCAAGACCGGCAACCAGCAGGATAAAGCCCACGGCAGCAATCCGCAGTCCATAATAAACCAGGTTATTTCCCGGCTTCACCTCCTGAGCCGGTACCAGGTCCTCAGCCTTAAGCCTGGCGTAAAGCTTATCCCATGCCTCCCGGGTATGAATTGGTATATTATTTTTAATCTCTTCCATAAGTTTCTATGCATTTCACCATTTCGCTATTTCGCTTTTATTTGTGTGCTCATTTCGCCTTCGGCGAACGCTACCTTCTCCAGTGTAATCCCTCAAAGACTTCCTGAACATCTTCAGCGCCCTGCTCATATCGGCTTCCACGGTTTTCTCCGAAACTGACAGGATCTCTGCAATTTCCCTGTATTTTTTTCCTTCGAACCTGTTCATCCTGAACACTCTTGAGCAGCGTTCGGGCATCTGCCATAAAGTTGCGTTTACTGCCCGGTTCAGCTCGTCCGTGTCAAGATCCGTTTGAACATTTGCAGGCATCACTTCCCTGAACTCACTCAGAACCATTGCGGCATAGTTTTTATGAACAGCGAGATGGTCGAGATAATGCAGGGCATTGTTACGGATTGCCTGGTACAGGTATGCATTCAGGGAAAACTTCAGAGTGAAGCTTTCCCTGTCCTTCCAGAACCGGTAGAAAAACTCCTGTACCAGGTCTTCCGCAGTATCCATATCATTAAGAATTTTACCGGCATGCCGGCACAAAGGTTCATGGTATTTCAAAAACAGACGTTCAAATTCCCTGATGTCTCCGTTGCGGATTCTCTTTTGTATGTTAAGATCATTCAGGTTCATAGGGAATGTAAGAGTTTATTCGCCAGGTCTTTATTTCTTCATGCTTTTCGATAGCTTTTTGATGGCGCTTTCTATGGAATTATCTGGTTCGATGATATTGTTCTCACCCCAGAAATCGACATCTTCAAAAGCCTGGACCTTATCGGTGAATACCATATTCGACCTGAAAACTTCCTGGTTACCAAATTTAACAATATTATCGGCATGCCTGTCGGTAATGGCCAGCTCCGACATCAATGTGTAGGAATTCTTAAACAGGCGTTTCTTCCAGTCGCAGCGGAATTTCAGGTCGACCCTCACGTAGTCGAGATAGTATTTGCCATTCTGCTCCTTATAGGTTACCAGGTAGCCGGTAGCAGTCGGCATAAAGATCAACCCCGAAGGCTTTTTCTGTACAAACACGTTGGCTGCCTTTTCTTCATCGCTGAGATCAAGGCTGAACTCAGCCCGGGTTATTGCATAATTATCCTGCTGGATGTAAAGCTTCCCGTTATACAGGGGTTCTTCCTTCACCACGGCAGGCGAAAAACTGATCACCCAGTTCAGCTTATTGTCGATCGTCACGATAGTTCCGAATTCGAACCTGTAATTATCGAGGTTATCCAGGGCAATGCTGAGGTTGGTATTTTTAACAATATCGAGCAGCATGGATACCTGGGGACCGCCCTGCAACTGGACCATCAGGGTATCGGCCCGTTTCAGATTGGCAGCCTTTCGCCCCTTGAAAATTTTCACTTTGTCGTTCTGCAGTCCCGAGTAAGGAGCTTTGTAAATATCCACAACAGCTTCTGATACCGTAAGATAAGTCCGGTGCTGCCTCACCGATTCACGGTAAAATCCCGTCATCATATTGGGAACCTGGCTGTAATTCTTTTTAAAATCCTGAAGGGCCGTCTCCACAATCTCCCTGGCGTCTTTGGGAACTACGGATATCTCCTGCAACCTGATAGGCTGAGTCTGCAGCTGGTATGTTTTATCCTGCCCTGTTCCCTCGCTTATCCTGAACTTCGTGGTTGCATAACCCAGGTGGGATACCTCGAAAAATTCGGCGTTGAGGGAAGTGTTCACCTTTAATATAAAATCCCCGTCGGAGTTCGATACCGTTCCAATACCCGTTCCGGGAACCGTAATTGCGGCATAACTGATCTTTTCACCTGATTTGGCGTCCTTCAATGTACCACTAAGTGTTACAAAGGTGGATTGAGCCACAACTGCAAAGGATGCGGCAAACAGCAGGCAGAGAATGCCAAAACGAAGCAGGTTTTTATTGATTGTTTTCATGGCTGATAATTTTTAGTGCTTATATGTATAAGAGACTTCAGGATGAATATACCCTATTGGTTATATGTGATCACGATTCACGGTTCACGGTTCACGATTCACGAATTTTGCTGTAATTTGCAACAAAATCACCTTACCATGAAAAAGATCTTTTTCGCAGTTTCAGTTTTTATCATTGCAGGTGCAGCTTTCGCGCAGCAGCCAAAGACCCCTGGCATCATGAAAGAAGGAAAGCCCGGATATTTCCAGAACACCATCATGAAAGACATACGGGCGGTGGATGAAAGCACCGTGCCGGCCAAGACAGAAAAACGCTTCCAGGCCGACCTCAGCAGGATGAGCTTCCCCAACAAAGTCAGCCTGTACCAGCAGGAATGGCACCTGCCCCCGGTATCCCAGGGAAACACCAACACCTGCTGGTGTTTTGCAACCACCTCTTTTTTCGAAACGGAAGTCCACCGGCTTACAGGTCAGGAAATCAAGATATCTGAGATGTACACCGTTTACTGGGAATACATCGAAAGAGCCAAACGCTTTGTGGCGGAACGCGGGAATTCAGCCTTCGGAGAAGGTTCCGAAGCCAATGCAGTGGTCCGTGATTTCAAAAAATACGGGATTGTCCCAAAAGAAGCATATACCGGAATTGAGCAGGGGCGCAAATTCTACACCCATGCGAAAATGTACGCCGAGCTTAAGAACTATATGCAGGGCGTAAAGAACAACAACGCCTGGAATGAGGCAGAGGTGATATCCACAGTCAAAAGCATTATGAACCATTACATGGGTGCACCTCCTGAATCAATTGAATATAAAGGGGTAAAGTATACGCCGAAAGAGTTCCTTTCGTCGGTGCTGAAACTTCAGATGGATGATTATGTGGATATGCTTTCGTACCTGCAGCAGCCATTCTGGCAGAAAGTCGAATACGAGGTGGAGGACAACTGGTGGCACAGCAAGGATTATTACAATGTACCCCTTGACGATTACATGAACGCCCTGAAAAATGCAATAAAAAATCATTATACCGTCGTTGTCGGAGGAGATGTTTCAGAAGCAGGGTTCAGCCGCGAGTCACAGGTTGCGCTTATCCCGGGTTTTGACATACCTGTTGCCGATATAGATGATAACGCCAGGCAATTCAGGTTTTCGAACGGCACAACCACTGATGACCATGGCATGCACCTCATTGGCTGGTACGAAAAAGACGGAACCGACTGGTACCTGATCAAGGACTCAGGTTCAGGCTCAAGGAACAACGATGAAGCCTCCCCCGAGTTCGGGTATTACTTTTTCCGCGGAGATTACATCAAACTGAAGATGATGTCGTTTCTGGTGCATAAGGATGCGGTGAAGGAGCTGCTTGGGAAGTTCGGGAAATGAGATAAAATGTACAATGTACAAATTAGGAGCCGGATAAAACAATGTCCTTCAAATGAGTATAGAGATCAGGATCATGGAGGTATCGGATATACCGGCTTCCATTGAATTATGGAAAAACATGAAAGGCCTGGCAATCAGGGGTTCGGATAACATTAAGGATCTGTCGGAGCATGTTAAGATGAACTTCCGGCATAATTTCGTTGCAACCTCAGGTGATCGGCTGGTTGGGACAGTTCTCGGCGGGTTTGACGGAAGGCGGGGATATATCTATCATCTGGCTGTTCACGAAAATTACCGGAAGAAGAACATCGGGAAGGAGCTGATGGAAAGATGTTTTCAATCCTTCAAAGATATCAATGTGAGCAAGTGCCATATGATGGTACTTGCTGGCAATACTGAGGCACAGGAATTCTATACAAAGATAGGTTGTGAACTCAGAACCGAAATCCTGGTATATTCGAAGACCTTATAAGGCAGTTTCTATTCGGGCCACCCGGTTTTGATGCTGCCGTTGATAATGCCGGCTTTGATTAGAGAGAGCTCGTTTTTCACGCTGTCGGGGATCTGAGAATCGAAATCATGGAAAGGAAGAAGCATAATACCCACGGGTTTGCACATTCTTGTGATAGAGGGAGTCGAAATACTCAACCCCCTTTGCATAGCTCACGCTGAACTGCATGATCGAGGGCATTACCAGGACTATATTAAGGAACATCACCGGGTTGTTATCGGTGCTTTTTTTGCAGGAATTCAGCATTGATCCCGCAAACAGGACAAAGGATAATAAAAGAATAAGTTTTGGTTTCATAGCAAGAGGATTCCTGATTAGTGAGATAAAGTTAAGATAAAAAAACGGGTAAGTGGCTTGAAAATCCGGTCAGCATTTTTACATTTGCTTTTTCCCAGATCAACATTCGTCCTTAATCAAGGTGCCGGAATTCAGGATAATATATGCATCATAAAGTATGGTAGAGGTTAATTATAATGAATCGGAAGGTATAGTGTATGTCAAAATGAATGGGAAATTTGGTGTCCATGACATGCTTGCCAGCGCTGAGAATGTGGGCCAGTTATCGCATCTCACAAAAAATTTAAAAATACTGGAGGATGCAAAGAATGTTATCATCGACTTCCAGGTTTCGGATATTCCGTTACTGATGAAGAATTTCGGGAAAAACATAGAAGTTTATGATTCTGTAAGGCATGCTGTAATTCATTCAGGCCCCGAAGGCACAGCCTACACCATGCTGGCAGCACACCTGAATGAATTGAAAAAGTATTCCATAATGGTATTTTCAACCGAAGAGGCGGCCAAAACCTGGCTAAACCTTATTTGAGATCAGCAAATCCCTTATTGCTTTGTCTTTGCAGGTTGTTTGTCACTGACCACGAAGACCTGGTTCAGTATTACGGCAAGGAGGGTTGAGACGGTGAGCGATGAGGAGCATACCGGGACCAGCCACGACGGAACCGTGAAAAACAGGGAGGAAGCGATATCGGCGCTCAGTCCGAAGATCATTGAAATCCCGATGATAAAGATCATGCGCGTAGAGATGGGGTTGGTGAGGATGATCTGCATACCCGAAATGAGCATGTAGCAGGTCACAAAAACCACGATGGCGCCCATCACCGGCTGGGGCATGATGGTGAACAATGCCGCCATTTTCGGGAGGAAGCCCAGGAGGATGAAGATCCCTCCCGCGCTCCAGGCAATTACCCTGCTGTTTGCGCCGGTTGCAGCCGAAAGCCCTACATTACTCGCCGAGGTGTCGGTTGCCACCCCGCCAAGCAGTCCGCAGGTAAAAACACTGATACCTGAAGCCATCAATCCTTTGCCAACGTTTTTCAGGTCAGGTTCCTTCCAGTCGTCATCGCTTAGCTTCTGACAGGTGATGATGTTCCCGAACGATTTCAGGCACTGTATGACAGAGATAAGCATAAAAGGTATGATGAGCGAGGGATTGAAGGCATACCTGAACATCTTCACACCCTGTCCTGGCAAAGCAAATAGCGGGGTCTGGGACACCTGTTTCAATTCGGCCGATCCGATAAGGCCGGCAGCCAGGGAAAGGAGGTAACCCACTATGATCCCGATGAGCACGCCGTAAAGCCTGATCTTGCCTTTGCCCCAGAGGTTGAGGCCTATCATGATACATAAGGTGATGCATGCGATAATGATCTTTGGGGGCTCAATCGAGTCACCGGAGTATTCCACGCCTATGAACCTTGAAACGCCCAGCGGTATCAGTGCAACGCCAACCATGATGACCACCAGTCCCGTGATTTCGGGGGGAAAGAGTTTCCTCAGTTTCGGTATGACCTGCGCGAACGCCATTTCGGTGAGCCCCGAGAGCATGATCATGCCGTGCATTAACGGCAGTCCTCCCAGCCAGCCCGCTTCAAGGGAGACGGCCATATAAGACGGGCCGCAAAGATTCGGGCAGAGGTACCCCGATCCGATGGGGCCTTTTTTCAGGGACTGCAGGATGGTCCCGAAACCGGCTGCGATCATCGAAAAAGAAACCACGCTGTTGATCTCGAGAAAACTCCCGCCTATCTCCTGCACGATCACGACCGGCAGAACCAGCATGCTCGACATGGTGAAAATATGCTGTAATCCAAGCAGGATAGTGACAAGGAAAGGAGGCTTGTCATCAACGCCGTATATCATGCCTTTAGGAGGTGCAGCCATCTTGCATTAATTTGAGATCAGATCTTAAGCCAAACCGGTTTTTCGAGCCGGATGGAAGAGCCGACGATATAACCTTTATGGTTGATATGTATCTTGCGGATGTAAGCGAGTTTTTTGACAGGTTTGTTTTCATCAGGGCTTTTCGACATATACGAAAGCCATGCCGTTTGATTTGTCTCAAGCTTCTCTATCATTTCTTTTATGATAGGCTTTCCGATGGCATCTTTCAGGTTCAGCAGCTTACGGCCGCTCAGACTTGGGAAAGACGGGTCTACAAGGGCGTTCCCTTTTTCATCAATGATAAAGATGTAAGAGTCATAGAAAGTATACTTCCCTGATTTATCAAGGAACTGCGGGATCATTTCAAGACCTTTCCTCTCCAGTTGTATGCAAGCCGAATCGACCATATCGGAAACAAATATCTTTTCGGCCTTCTGTTTGTAATTCCCGCTGCCGATGGCAAAAACATGGCCGTCCCTATCGGTAACACGCATGATATAGGAGCTTTTATATTCGGGATAGATCTCACCTGGTTCCATCCAGAGGTAATGGACCCAGCCAAAGGGATGTTTTGGATTGGAAGCGATCTGTACGATCTCCACTATCACAGGTTTCCCGTTCAGGTCTTTCATGTTGATGATGTTCCTCCCTATCAGTTCTGGTGTGACAGGGTGAAAAATGCAGGTCCCGTGCAAGTCATAGGCAAACAGGTACCTGTTGCCCCTCAGCCATTTGCTGTCCTTCTGTGCGAAATCACGGAACGCGACAATCCCCTTTGTCTTTATAAGGTTGGCGGCATCTTCAACAAAAGCCACCAGTTTTTTTGTTTCGTCAAACTCGTACTGATCAAGGCTTTTCCTCTCGTCGGTGCAGGAAACCGCAATGGCCAGCAGGGTGATAAAACCGAAAAGGATTTTAAAGGGAGTAAGCAGCTTAGCGGGGAGTGAGTGCATACAGTATTCTCTATACTGTAACAAATATAGTTTTTCCCCTGCAAAATGCAAAAAACCTGAACATCCCTATCTCCCGCTAAAATACTTTTCCAGTTCCCCAAGCGTCCCGCCTGCTGTTTGAAGGTCTTTTAAGACCAGTCCCTCTTCGAGCAGGACGATACGGTGGCAGACTTCGGTCACATGGGCGAGGTCGTGGCTGGATATGAGCATGGTGGTACCGAGTTCGGCGTTGGTCTTTTTAAGAAGCCGTTTGAGGATGATCTGCGAGGAAGGATCGAGGTGGGCGAAGGGCTCATCCAGGACCACCAGGGACGGGTTACCCATTAACGCCGCTATGATCCCTATCTTGTTCCTGTTGCCCTGTGAATAAGAGCGTATGGGGTTTTTGCCGTGTAGTATGTCATCAGCGCCAAACCCCTCAAGAGAGAGGTAAAAACGGGAATAGTCATCCGCAGTCCATCCATGTAATCCGCCTACAAATGAAAAATATTCCGAAGTGCTGAGGTAATCGATGAGGAATCCTTCGTCGAGGTAGGAGCCCGTGAACAGTTTCCAGTCCTCATGCTTCTGCACCGGTATGGACCTGATGAGCACCTCCCCTTCCGTGGCGGCGATGAGGTCGAGGATCAGCCTGAACATCGTGGTTTTGCCCGCCCCGTTATTGCCTACCAGGCCGAACATCTCCCCGTTGCCAATTTCGAGTTGGGGTATCGACAGGACCGTTGACCTGCCGTAAACTTTTTTTAGGTTCCTGATGCTTATCATGTTTAAGAGGTTCTGAAACCGTTGAGAATTTTATATTTCCGTGAATTGAACTGTTTTACTATACTGCGGATGAATACGCCCGAAAACGCCAGCCCTGTGATCCCGGCAAGGCCGATAGCCGACAGCCCCCAGGCAGGATGCCCCAGGATGGAGAACGGCAGGTAGATGAAAAACGGGATGCCGATCATGGGGAAAAAATAGAAAAAATTGACGAGGCTCATTCCCTCGTAATTGAAGAAGGCACCTTTGGAAAGGTCTATGCGGCGGCTGTTGCATGTACCCAGGAAGAGGATAAGGAAACTGTTGATTCCTGAATTAAATAGAAAGGCCGCCAGGTTGATGAAGGCGATGCGCAGGCCGTAAAAAGCAAAGGGGAGCGTGATAATAAATGAAATGCTGTTCGCCGCCAGGAAGAACCAGAACTTCCCCCTGAAGTAATCCTGCATCCTGAGGCCCGAGGTGCAGATCTTGTCGAAGAATCCGCTTTCCCACGACATGACCATCTGTCCATACTGGAACATGATGATACCCGTCATTATCAGGCCGACAAGCAGGTACAAGCCCGTGCCCGAAGATTGCCTATGGGGACCGTAAATGAAGAACCCGTAAAGCAAAAAAATCCAGCTCATCGAAAAGACTTTCCTCGGCCGGTTGTTGCGGAGGATCAGCTTGATTTCCATCACTACCTGACTGCCCGCGATGCCGAAGGAATCGAGGAAGCTTCTTTTATTTCCAGAAAACAGCAACTTTTCCTTTTTGGCAGACAGCTCTATGTAGCGGTTTTTATCAAGGAAGATCCGGGATGCAAGATACATGACAATGAGCAGTGCAAGCGGTACCAGGAGCAGGTAGGCATTTTGTGCGATCCCGGTAATGGCCGAGGCAAATCCGCGGGAGAGGAGGAAGTTTGTTTTGACATCAGCCAGAATAAGAAGGGCTGCTGCGGCCAGGACGATAAACATTGTTATTGACCTGAGTGCGTAAGTCTTCTTTATAATGAAAACCAGGAAGTTGTTTGAAAATACCAGCAGCATTACCGTAAGCGGCAAGAAAAGCGCAAATCCGCCCTCTGAATCAGGCAGTACCGACCTTAAGACAAACGGGACCAGGATAAGCAGTGGCAGGAAATTGAACAGGCTCAGGCCCGATTTAATCAGCAGGAAATTAAACAGACCAGACCTCTTCAGCGGCAGATGCAGGTATGGAATGATACTTATCACCGGCAAAGGCTGGAAAAAGAACCTCACTAAAAAATCCACGATGAAATAATAGAAAAGTATACGTGAAAACGCGAAAGCCAGGTCCTCGTCGGGAAACGCCTGGCTTAGCATCTTCCCCATGAACAACCCCACAATAAACAGGTTGATGGCAAGGTAAAGAAACATCAGCCCAAGGAAGATCCTCATCAGTATCCCCTTTTCGAAATACGACGAGCGTATGGTTTGCTTCCAGTGGTGGGTGATCAGGGAGAGGTAAATGGAAGGAGTTGGCATTCTCTGATAATAGATATACAAAAGTAGAATATTATTCCGGAGATTTTCTGACTGATACGGTTTAAACCCTGGATCAAACCCTTCGTTTACACAGATCCGTGTAACCCCGCGTCAATTATCTCGTCAGATCCTGAGCATCTTAACTTTTACCCATGAATTCATTTCCCGGGAATTTTGCAGAGCTGGAAAGCGGTGTGCGTTCAGCTTTGGAGACCTATTCGAATGTTCACCGCGGAAGAGGTCATTACTCGGTGGCGACAACGCATTTGTTTGAACAGGCAAGGGACATCATCCTTGGATACCTGGGGCTGGACAAACGCATATATACCGTCATTTTTTGCACAGAAGCAAGAGCATTAGTCCTCAGGTCAAAACTTGAAGCGGGGAGTTACGCATATGTTACGAGCCATGACACCGGCCTTTGCCTGGGGGTTACTGCAGTTGCAGTCAAACGGAAAGCCCTTCCCAAAGGCCTTCCTTACGAGGCCGGGGGAGGGACGGCAAATCTTATCGCTCCCGACTGGGTGATGTGGGCCGATTCGCCCGGCAGGTTCGAAGCTGGCACCCCGGCCATCATCAATATCATTGCCTTTGCCAAAGCGCTCAGGATGAGCGGACGGCGCGGAAAAATTGCTTTCACGGATCAACCCGCCGAAAAGCTTTCCGCAGAAGAAATACTATACACAGATGACCTGGTGGGATACACAGGCCATGAGCTGCTGGCGAGACTGAGAAGCAGCATGATCGGCCTTGATACCCTTGTGCCGACCACTGAAGGCAGCAGACCTTATATCAACCTCGATAATGCTGCAAGCACACCCGCTTTCAGGCCGGTTTGGGATGCAGTATGCAAAATCTTGAGACAGCCGTTGCAGGTTCAGAAGGATATCATCAGCGAAGTCAGATCGGTTTGCTCCGGATTTCTTAACGCCCCACAGGAGGAATATGAGTTGATCTTCACATCCAATACCACCGAAGCCATCAACCTGGCTGCCGGGAAGCTGAGCCTTGAAACCTTAGCGGATACCGAAACAGTTATACTCAATACTTACCTCGAACACTCCTCCAACGAATTGCCGTGGAGGATACACCAGGGTTTTTCACTTGTCAGGCTTGGAGTTGACGATGAAGGCATGTTCGACCTTGAGGAACTTGAGGCGGTCATGAAAGCCTATAACCTTGACGCCAGATATGGAAAAAAACGGATCAGGCTTGTTGCAGTAAGCGGAGCCTCAAACGTACTTGGCAGCTTCAACAATCTTGAGGAGATCAGCGGGATCGTCCACCGTTACGGGGCCCGCCTGCTGGTGGATGCCGCGCAGATGCTGGCCCACCGCAAAACCGACATGCGATCGGCCGGGATAGACTATCTCGCCTTCTCGGCCCACAAAATGTATGCTCCATTTGGTACAGGAATGCTTGTCGTACGAAAGGGGATTCCCGGATTCAGTCCCACCGAAACCCTGCTGATAAGGTCATCAGGTGAGGAAAATGCAGCAGGGATTGCAGCATTGGGAAAGGCGCTTATATTGTTGCAGAGAATAGGATCTGACGTGATTCTTGAGGAAGAACAGGCCCTTACTGCATATACTTTACGCGCTTTGTCGCAGGTACCCGGGCTCAGGGTTTTCGGGATAAAAGACCCGGGTTCGTCACGTTTCTCCCAAAAAGGAGGAGTTATGCTGTTTACATTGAAGGGTATCCTTCCTACAAAAGTTGCAAAGGAACTGGCTATCCAGGGCGGCATAGGCGTACGCTCCGGCTGTCACTGCTCTCACCTCATGATCAAGCGCCTGCTGCACGTGCCGCCAGCCCTTGAAAGTTTCCAGCGCATCCTCATTACCCTCTTCCCTGCGGTCACCCTTCCCGGTCTTGTACGCATCAGCCTGGGCATTGAAAACTCCAGGGAAGACATCGACCACCTGCTCAGGACCCTGGGGAAAATCTCAGGGAAACCGCGGCTGTCATCCGCAGACAGT
>JBAXBP010000020.1:0-31469 GCA_037141915.1 Bacteroidota bacterium
GGCGAAGTGATTGGTTTTGTAGGCAGCAGCGGGCTTGCAACAGGGCCTCACCTCGATTTCAGGGTATACAGGAATGGTTCTCCCATAGATCCACTGCGCATGGAATCGCCGCCATCAGAGCCTGTACCTGCTTCTTTCATGCCGCAATACAAACTCCTGGTCTCACGCTTGAAACCCCGGCTGGACAATCTAAAACTTCAGTAAACCTGTTCTTTCAGTTTTTTTCGGGCAGGGCACAGTTCGCTGCTTTCGTACCACCTGCATCTTGGTTTGCATGAAAGGCACGCATTTACTTCTTCTCCCTGCTGAATGTGTTTGACCCAATAAGGATCGGCCAGCTGCGGCCTGCCGATAGAGACAAAATCAGCCAGTCCGTTTTCTATAAGATAATTTGCCCTTTCGGCAGTTTTGATCTCATTGACTGCGATTACGGGGATCTTCAGCTTTTCTTTCACCCTGACGCCTGAGTAAACCATCCAGTTATAATCGAAGCCTTTGGGCGGCCGGGGCAGGTTCTGCAGGTTCCCTCCATGAGAAATATTAGCATAGTCCAGGCCGAGGGATTCATAATAAAGGGCAACGCTGATCCCGTCATCCAGAGTCGGGGTATTGGCGCCAATCCTGCAGCCAAGTATGAATTCAGGGCCGCAATGCTCCTTGATCCCTTTGATGATTTCAGCGGCAAACCTCAGGCGGTTTTCAAAACTCCCCCCGTATTCATCAGTCCTGTGGTTCCATAATGTATTTGTAAACTGGTTTATCAGGTAGCCATGCGCACCATGCAGTTCCACACCATCAAAACCGGCTTCACGCGCCCTTATCCCACCCATTATAAAATCAGAAATGAGCCCGTGAATCTCATCCACTGTAAGTTCCCTTGTCGATGGCTTATCTGCTTCGGCCGAAGGGCCGAGTGCAATTGGAACCACAGACGGAGGCGTTACAAGGCCTGCATGATGAAGCTGCAGGATTGACACGGCCCCATGCCCTCTCACAATGGAGGCTATCTCGCTGAGCCCGGGTATATGATCGTCGGACCATATACCGAGTTGGGAAGACGCAGCCCTGCCGTCTTTATTAACGGCAGTGGCTTCGGTGATGATTATTCCCGCCCCGCTTTCGGCCCTTGCCCGGTAATGCTCAAGGTTCTTAGGGCCGGCAATACCCGTTTCGTCGGTATAGCCAAAACATACCATGGGAGGCAGAACGATCCGGTTCCTGACTTTTAATCCTTTAAGGGTGTGAGGCGAAAACAATGAAAGGTATTCCATGGTATTATAATAATTTATGACGATCAGGCTTCCTTTGTAAACGGATGTTCATTTTTCCACATCTTCCAGATCATGAAAATAGGAACAAGGAACCAGGGAGCATTGGCTAAAAGAACAAGGGGAAGGTTTTTTGCAGGAGTCGCTCCGCAGATCTCTTCACTGCAAATGATGAACACATTCGTGAAGAGTATTGACATAATGATGAATGAGGGTATCCTGATCCATTCTTTCCCTTTCACAAATGCATAGACTGCAGCCACATAATACGGCCCGAAAAGAATTACATCCAGCCAGATGGTGGCTTTCCACCACATCGGCCTTAGCCATTGAAGCGGATCAAAATTTGCGCCCCACCAATGTACCATATCTACGAAGAAAGGCAAAGGCCATAATGGATAGGTGAAATTTGAAGGGTCATTTATCACTAATTGTTCAAGATCGACGATGTAGGTGATAAACAAGATGTTGATCAGGAAGAACCCTATATAGAGATAATCCGCGGGCCTTTGTTTTAATGGTATTACTGTTCTCATTACGTTTATGTTTGTTTGTTGAAAATCTGAATATTCTTCTTTTTCCTTACCGTAGCTGCCATCCCGGCGGCTATCGACAACCTGAAAGAACTTATATTTGAAATGAATGCCCCTATTCTGGTTGAAAAGTTGGAGTAAACAAGAATCCTGGGGTTATGTGCCAGCCGCACAAGCTGCCTGGCAACATCATCGGGATCCTGAGGTTTTGCAAAAAGCCGGGTGATGAAATTCTGTTCTGTATTCATCAGGAAATCCTGGTCTACATCCCCCATCCTTGATTCCGGCTTTGAATCGGTTTTGATATAGCCCGGGAAATATTCGCTGACTACGATATTGCTGCCTTTCCATTCCGACTGTATTGTTCGAGTCCAGGCCGAGAAAGCAGCCTTGGAACAAACATAGGGAGAATAATAAGGTATTCCCATCATAAATCCCGGCGAACCTATATTGATGATATGCCCCCCTCCCTGTTTCAGCATATGAGGGATAACTTCCTGGGTTGTCGTCACAGGTCCGAGCAGGTTTGTGGTGAAAGCCCCCAGGAGGTCTTTCCTGCCCACGCTTTCCGATGTTGAAACAATGATGCTTGCTGCATTGTTGATCAGAATATCTATCCTGCCATAATGTGACAGGGTGAGATCAATTATTTTACGGCACTCTTCTTCAAGCGAAAGATCTGCCTGTATCACAAAGGCATCCTTTAATTTCAGGGCCAGCTGCCCGAGCAGTTCAAGCCTCCTGGCAACCAGTACAACCCTGGCGCCTGCATTGCTGAAAGCCCATGCTGTGGCCTGTCCTATGCCTCCGGATGCACCTGTTATTATGACTACTTTATTATCAATTCCTGTCAAGATGAAAGAAAATTTATTTAGGTTTGTTAAGGATTTCAAAAATAGAAAAAATGCGTCACATCATACGTTGTTTTTTATATCTGGCTGCAGGTCTGTACATTTCAGGCTGCATGCCTTCTCAGAAAGGGAAAGAAATAAAATTAAAGGATGTATCAACAATCTCTCTAATGAAAACTCATTTCGGCAGGATCGGTGATAAGGAAGTGTTTTTATACACCCTTACAAACAAACATGGAATAACGGTAAAGATCACTAATTACGGTGGTATTATAACCGAAATCCTGATGCCCGGGAAAGATGGGAAAAACGGCAACATAGTTCTTGGATACGACAGCCTTCAGTCCTATGTGGCAAACAGCCCGTATTTCGGTGCAATCGTAGGCCGTTTTGCAAACCGAATTGCCAACGGTGAATTTTCCCTGGATGGGGTGAAATACAAACTGGCCAGGAATAACGGCAACAATGCACTACATGGAGGCCTCAGGGGATTTGACAAGGTGGTTTGGGATGCTAAAGAGTATTCCGATACTTCAGCAGCAACCCTCAGCCTGAGTTACCTCAGTCCCGACGGGGAAGAAGGTTACCCCGGGAACTTAAAGGCGGGCGTGTCCTACATTCTTAACAATAACGACGAACTTAACATTATAATCGAAGCCAGCACCGATAAATCCACACCGGTAAATATCTGCAATCATACCTACTTTAACCTGACCGGGGCCGACTCAGGCATATTGGGCCATGTTCTCATGATCCCTGCCGACAGGTTCACCGAAATAAACGATCAGCTCATACCCACGGGGAATCTGCCTGAGGTGAAAGGCACACCTATGGATTTTAATACCCCAACCCCAATTGGCGCAAGAATTGACAAGGTAACGGGAGGTTACGACCATAATTATGTCCTGAGGAAGAAAGCAGGTGAGATGTCGACGGCAGCAGTTTTATTCGAACCTGCCTCGGGCCGTAGGGTAACAGTGGAAACAACCCAGCCCGGAGTCCAGTTCTACAGCGGTAATTTCCTTGACGGCAGTTGCAAAGGGATCAACGGGAAAGTGTACAATAAACACTTCGGGCTTTGCCTTGAAACCCAGCATTTCCCTGATTCCCCGAACCAGCCGGCATTTCCCAATGCAATCCTGAAACCAGGCATTTCGTACCTCGAAAAAACAACCTTCAGGTTTTCGGTGGTCGAATGACCGAATTAAAACTTGTCAGGAACAAAGGTCTGCTCCGACAAGGGTGGCCGCACATAGGATTTCTCCTTCTCAAGCGGGGGCAGGACTATCTTCTCCCTGGGAACATCTTTGTATTTTATCTGTGTCAGAAGGTGGGAGATACAGTTAAGCCTTGCCCTCCTCTTATCATCAGCCAGCACCACGAACCATGGCGATTGCTTGGTGTCGGTATAGGCAAACATATCATCCTTGGCCTTTGAATAATCAACCCATTTTGTACGTGATTCAACATCCATAGGGCTGATCTTCCATCTTCTTGTGGGATCACTGATCCTTTGCAGGAACCTTCTTTCCTGCTCTTTATCGCTTACCGAGAACCAGTATTTTATCAGGATGATGCCTGAACGGATCAGCATTCCCTCATAATTAGGGCATGATCTCAGGAAGTCCCAGTATTCAGTCTCATTGCAGAAACCCATAACCCGTTCAACTCCGGCACGGTTATACCAGCTCCTGTCGAAGAGCACCATTTCCCCTGCGGCAGGCAAATGCGCTACATAACGCTGAAAATACCACTGGCTTTTCTCTTTTTCGGTAGGTACACCAAGAGCGACGACACGCACGACACGGGGATTGAGGGTTTCGGTGATCCTTTTGATCGTACCGCCTTTTCCGGCAGCATCCCTTCCTTCAAAAAGGACTACAGCCCTCAGACCCTTATATTTGATCCATTCCTGCAGCTTGACCAGTTCTATCTGCAGCCTGGCAAGTTCTTCCTCGTAAAATTTCTTTTTCAGCTTGCTGTCGATCTCTTCTTCCTTTTTCAGGATGTTCATGCCCTCAGCCTTTTTGCCCTTTTTGGACTGCTTTTCTTCTTTTTCGTCACCCTTATGCTTATCATTCTTGTGTCCCATATGAAATGTTTTTAAAGTGTTTCAGAATTTATTTCCCTTGGTCCGGCAGAAACCTCTCCAATATAAAACGATGCAGTCAGACCTGTTTTTTCTTTATATCCTTTTCCTGCCTCAAGTATGAACTTTTCAACCACGTCATCCCTTACAATATTTACGGTGCACCCCCCGAATCCTGCCCCGGTCATTCTCGCACCTATCACTCCGTGTATTTTCCAGGCCTCTTCAACCAGGGTGTCAAGTTCAGGTCCGGTAACCTCATAGTTGTCGCGCAGTGATTCATGAGAAGCATTCATCAGGGCGCCGAACTGGAGGATGTCGCCCTTTAGCAAAGAGGAAACAGCATTCTGCACCCTCTGGTTCTCGGATATCACATGCCTGGCCCTGCGGCGCACACGTTCGTCGGCAATCACATCCTGTATCTTGAAAAACTGCATGAATCCTATCTCTCCAAGATGGTCCAGTTGAAAATGAGGCCTGATGGCATCCACTGCCTCTTTACATTCGGCAACCCTTTCATTGTATTTTGAATCGGCAAGCCCTCTCTGTTTGTTGGTATTTGCGATCACAAGCTTATAACCGTTCAGGATGAAAGGCACTTGCCTGAACTCAAGTGTGAGGCAATTCAGGAAGATGGCATGGTCGGGGGAGCCCATTCCAACCGCAAACATGTCCATGATGCCGCAGTTGAGCCCGACGAAATCGTTTTCGGCCCGTTTCGAGAGCTTGATAAGATCTATCATCCCAAGGCTTGTGACATTTAGAATGGAAGCCAGGGCATATGCAGTCACCATTTCTATCGAAGCTGAGGATGAAAGGCCTGCACTGTTCGGGATATCACCTGAAAAGAGCATATCGAATCCTTTCAGCCTCGCATTAAGCTTCCTGAATTCGTCAAAAACACCCATGGGGTAATTGGTCCACTGCCCCTGTTTTGCAATAAAGCCTTCTGAAAAATCGTATTCGGTCCTGAATTCAAAATTAGTCGAAGCAAACCCGAGAATATTGTCAGTCCTTTCGCGGATCAGCAGATAAGTGCCATACTGCAGGGCGCAGGGGAGCACAAATCCCCCGTTGTAATCGGTATGCTCGCCTATGAGGTTTACCCTTCCGGGGGCAAAATAAATCCTCGGGGTCTTTTCAACTTCGCCGTACAAGTCAAAAAAATCAGACCTTAATTCAGGAATGTTCATCATTTATAAGTGCTTGGAGTCTTCGAAAATACCACATTTTTGCAATAATTTGATAATTTTGTCTCTTTATTTTTTATGCTGCGTATGAAGAAACTATTTCTCTTGTTTTTTGTCTGCGGACTGCTTATTCCGGCCGCCGCACAGTTACCCCGTAAAATTGACCTTGGAGGTCAATGGGAATTCAGGAAAGCAGGAACTAAAAAGTGGTTGCCTGCCAAGGTTCCCGGATGCGTTCAGCTCGACCTTCTGAAGAATAAGGTGATCCGCGACCCGTATTACAGGACCAACGAGGACAGCGTTCAGTGGATTGCCGAAAGCGACTGGGAATACCGTAAGGTGTTTTTCCTGGACCCCTCGGTATTAGCAACCCGGAATATAGACCTTGTTTTTGAAGGCCTTGACACTTACGCGGATGTTTTCCTTAACGATTCCCTTATCATAAATGCCGATAATATGTTCAGGGAGTGGAGCTATGAGAATGTGAAGTTCAAACTGCAATCAGGCAGGAATGAACTTTTTATACGTTTCCCTTCAGTAAATAAACAGAACAGGGAAATTTATCAAAGAATGCCCATAAAACTGCCGGGTGATGAAAAAGTCGTCTGCCGCAAGGCTGCATATAATTTCGGCTGGGACTGGGGCCCAAAAATGGTTACCATGGGGATTTGGAAACCCGTTTACCTGAAGCTGTACAACAGGCTTAACTTAATCGGCGCCAGGTTCATTCAGAAAAAACTTACCGACTCTGCCGCGTATATGTCGGCCGAATTCGTATTGTCGTCAAATCTCCCTGAATCAGGAAGTATAAAACTTAACAATGACAAGACCCTCCTTGCAGATTATCGTATCTCTATTCAGAAAGGGATCACTCTGATACAATTTGATTTCATCATTAAAAATCCCAGGTTATGGTGGCCTAACGGTATGGGGGCACAAAACCTCTACCCCCTGGATTATTCGGTTTATCTCGGGGATGAGGAAGTTTCAAAAGGGCAGCAAAAGATTGGTCTCCGAACCATTGAGCTGGTTACAAACAAGGACTCGCTCGGCAGCACTTTCTTTTTCACAGTCAATAAGGTCCCTGTTTTCATTAAAGGGGCGAACTACATCCCACAGGACAATTTTCCTACAAGGGTGAGCGATTCCGCATACAGGACCTTGCTTACCGAGGCCAGGGACCTGAACATGAATATGTTGAGGGTATGGGGTGGCGGAATTTACGAGAAGGATATTTTTTATGATCTCTGCGATGAGCTTGGGATCATGGTATGGCAGGATTTTATGTTCGCATGTGCGATGTACCCCGGCAATACTACGTTTTTACAGAACGTGAATGCCGAATCAGCCCAAAACATCGTCCGCCTTCGCAGGCATCCCTGCCTTGCACTCTGGTGCGGTAACAATGAGATCGATGAAGGCTGGAAAAACTGGGGCTGGATCAAGGAATACAAATATTCACAAAGGGATTCGGCCATGGTATACCGCACCTACCAGTTCATATTTGACGGGATACTCAGGGACAATGTCAACAAGCTGGATACACTCAGGCCATATATTCCCTCCTCTCCCGGGATCGGATGGGGAAATCCCCGCAGCAGGTTTGATGGCGACATGCATTACTGGGGAGTATGGTGGGGCAAACAACCCTTTACCAAATACAGGGAAGTCGTTGGACGTTTCATGTCAGAATATGGCTTCCAGGGGTTTCCCGACATCAACAGCTTCAGCAGGTTTGCCAAGCCTGAGGATATGAAGCTTGGATCAGCCGTAATGAAAGCCCACCAGAAGCATCCAACCGGATATGAGCTCATAGATGAATACATGATCCGCGATTTCAGGCGGCCAGTGGATTTCGTATCCTATGTTTATGTAAGCCAGGTGCTACAGGCCGAAGGGATCAAAACGGCTGTGGAAGCCCACCGCAGGGCTATGCCTTATTGCATGGGAACCCTTTTCTGGCAGTTCAACGACTGCTGGCCCGTGGTGTCCTGGTCGGCCCGCGATTATTACGGGGCGCCCAAAGCCCTGCAATATTATTTGCGAAAAGCTTATAAAGACATCCTGGTTTCAACAGTGATTGAAAAAAACAGGCTGAAGGTATACCTTGTTTCTGACCGTAACGCGGCAACTAACGGCGATCTCAGGGTCAGGATCACCGGTTTTGAAGGGAATATCATTCGCGACACTTTACTTAAGATCATCGTTCCCCGTTCAAGTTCACATACCTATTTTGAAGCTGACTCAGCTACATATACCAAAGGGATTGATCCCCGTAAGGTTGTCATGACTGCGGTTTTTACACCCTCAGGGAATGATCCTGACAAGTACAGGAGTAATTTTTACTTTACCCCGGTTAAGGACCTTGACCTCATAAAACCTGTTATAAAAAAGGAAATCTCTGAAGCGCCAGGTGGTTATAAAATCATCCTTTCCACTGATAAACTGGCGAAAAACCTCTGGCTTTCCACTACCGTCAAGGGGAAGTTTTCTGAGAATTTCTCAGATCTCATCCCGGGAATACCACTGGAGATTTTCTTCACCACTTCATATAAGGCAAAGGATCTGCAGGACAGGATCACTATAAAAACTATCAGCGACACCTACTAATCATTTTTATGAGGAAACTTTCGGCTTTTGGAATTCTGATCTTTTCATTATTCCTCCATTCCTGCTCAGATCAGAAAAGCCATCCTTCTGATTTTGTCAATTGTTTTCTAGGGACTGGCGGGCATGGGCATACCTATCCGGGTGCCAGTCTTCCGTTCGGAATGATACAACTTGGCCCCGATACCCGTCTCGAAGGATGGGACGGATGCTCGGCCTATCATAACAGTGATTCGGTGATTTACGGCTTCAGCCACACTCATTTAAGCGGGACAGGTTGTTCCGATTACGGGGACATACTCATCATGCCGGTAAAAGGCTGGGCAGTCCTTGATAATTACGGCTACCGTTCTTCATTCAGAAAGAACAGTGAAAAGGCCCGACCGGGATATTATGCCGTTGATCTTGACAAACCGGGAGTCAAAGCTGAATTTACAACGACTCTCAGGACCGGCATGCACAGGTATGAATTCAAGGATCCGGGCAATGCCGGGATTGTTCTGGATCTGAAGCACAGGGATATTGTGCTGGATTCAAGAATTAAGATCAATGGGCAGGATGAGATTGAAGGAATGCGGGTTTCACAGGCCTGGGCCTCCAAACAGACTTTGTATTTCGTGATCAGGTTTTCAAAACCGGTTTCAGATTACAGGATACAATCGGGTAGCCGGTCTTCCACAGATACCAGAGAAACAAACGGCACCGACCTTAAAGCCGAATTCAGATTTAAACTGAACGAATCTGAACCGTTATTGCTGAAGATCGGAATCTCTGCTATCAGTACCGAAGGAGCAAGAAAAAACCTTGAGCAGGAGAATCCCGGCTGGGATTTTAATGCAATTGCAGCAAAAGCCACTGAGACCTGGAACAATGAACTGGGAAAGATCCGGGTCGAAGGAGGAAGCATTGACCAGAAAATGGTGTTTTATTCCTCGCTTTACCATGCCATGCTCAGTCCTAATCTTTATATGGACGTTGACGGGCAATACCTTGGAAGGGATTTCAAACCCCATACAGCGGGCGGATTTGACTATTATACGGTATTTTCATTATGGGATACATACAGGGCGGAGCATCCCCTGCTGGCCATGATCGACAGGAAAAGGAGTTCCGACTTTATCAAAACCTTCCTAAGCCAGTTCAGCGACGGAGGCAGGCTCCCGGTATGGGAACTGTCAGCCAACGAGACAGGATGCATGATAGGCTATCATTCCGTGCCTGTAATTGCTGATGCTTATCTCAAGGGCATTACCTGTTTTGATACAGCACTTGCGCTAAGGGCAATGAGGAACAGCGCCGAGCAGGATGAGCTTGGTTTGAAGTATTATAAAAGCATGGGATATATTCCATCGGACCGCGAAGGTGAGTCTGTATCGAAAACCCTTGAATATGCCTATGATGACTGGTGTATTGCAATGTTTGCAAAGGCTTCGGGCAATACCGCCTGTTATAATACCTATGTAAGGAGGGCCCAGTATTATAAAAACCTTTTTGATGGGGGAACAGGCTTTATGAGGGCCAAACGAAATTCGGGATGGATATCTCCTTTTGATCCTTCGGAAGTTAATTTCAACTACACCGAGGCCAATGCCTGGCAATATAGTTTTTATGTGCCTCAGGACATCAGCGGCCTGATGGATTTATTGGGAGGCAGGGATAAATTTGCTTTAAAACTGGACGCTTTGTTTAATGCCTCCTCCTCGACTTCCGGGCGTGAACAGGCGGATATCTCAGGAATGATCGGCCAGTATGCCCATGGGAACGAACCCAGCCACCATATGGCCTATCTCTATGATTATGCAGGGAAACCATGGAAGACCCAGGAACTCATAAACAGGATACGTACCGAATTTTACAGGAATGATCCTGATGGTTTATGCGGAAATGAAGACTGCGGACAAATGAGTGCATGGTATGTACTGAGCGCTATGGGATTCTACCCGGTGACGCCATGTTCGGGCATCTATGCCATAGGGACTCCCCTCTTCCCCAAAATATCGGTAAGGCTTGAAAACGGTAAAACCTTCACTGTTGAGGCCAAAAACATCAGCAATCACAGGTATTATATCAGTTCAGCAACGTTGAACGGCAAAGCATTCAATAAGTGTTTCATCACCGATTCTGACATCATGCAGGGAGGGAATCTGGTGTTTACCATGTCGGCAAAGCCCGATACTGCGTGGGGAAGCTCCAATGGGGATTTCCCTGTTTCTTCTGTTATTGACGGCTTGATCACTCCTGTACCTTCAGCTGACAAATCAAAGACCACGTTTACAGATTCCATTGTGCTTTCACTTTCCTGCCCGGAAAAAACTGCAAAAATTTATTATACAATTGATGGAAAAGAACCCGATGAACGGTCAATGATAAGTTCCGGGCCGCTTTGCCTCAGGAAATCATCGGTTTTAAAGGCCTTTGCATTGGCCCCTGGCATGGAGAAAAGTTTCACTATGGAAGCGGATTATACAAAGATCCCTGCGAACAGGAAGATCACTTTGCTGACTAAATATGCGAACCAGTATCCTGCCGGTGGCGATGATGCGCTGATAGACTTTTTAAGGGGAGGCGACAGCTTTAAAACAGGATCATGGCAGGGTTACGAGGGCAACGATATGGAAGCCATCGTCGACCTGGGGTCTTTGCAAACAGTGCATGATCTCGCACTGGGCTGTTTCCAGGACCAGGGCTCATGGATCTTTATGCCCCTGCAGGTGAAATTTTCAGTTTCTGAGGATAATAAGAATTTCACCGATCTTCCCCTGGTAAAAAATACTGTTTCGGTGAGTGAAAACGGTCCTGTAACAAGAGAATTTAAAGTAAAAGCCGGCATCAGGCCGGTAAGATATATCAAAGTGCAGGCAGTGAACAGGGGTAATTGTCCGGCAGGGCATCCAGGGGCTGGCAAAAAGGCTTGGATCTTCGTCGATGAAATCGTAATACGATGAGCAAGGGTAAAGTTAAAGCTGACCTCCTTTTATTGCTGGCAGCGGCGATCTGGGGGTTCGCATTTGTTGCCCAGAGGGTCGGGATGGATTATGTGGGGCCTTTTACCTATAACGGGGTAAGGTTCTCCCTTGGAATATTGGTACTCCTGCCCTTTTTATACCGCAAGCTCAGGAAAAATGAAAGACTTGTATATTCAGTCGTCCCGGCTGAGCGGCGCTGGATACTTGCAGGAATGCTGGTCACCGGGCTGCTTCTGTTTGCAGGAGTTGCTCTTCAGCAGCTGGGTCTTAAGACAACAACAGCCGGCAAAGCCGGTTTTCTTACCGAACTGTACGTGGCCTTTGTTCCCGTGATAGGTTTGTTTTTCGGACAAAGAAACAACTGGTTTATATGGGCAGGCGTAATGATCTCGATGGCAGGTCTTTACCTTCTTTGCATTACCAAAGGATTCAGCCTTGACCATGGGGATTCCCTTGTGCTGATGTGCTCCTTTGTTTTCACATTTCATGTTCTGATCATAGGTTGGCTTTCGCCAAAGATGGACTCCATATTACTCGCAGTCGTTCAGTTTTCGGTAACAGCCATTCTCAACATGGTCGTGGCCTTTGCACTTGAGCCCGTAAGTACCGTCAGTATCATGAAAGCCTGGCTTCCGATAGCCTATGGAGGAATCCTCTCGGTGGGACTTGCATACACCCTACAGATCATGGCACAAAAGACAGCCCACGCTGCATATGTAAGCATTATCCTCGGGCTGGAGGCAGTGTTTGCAGTCATAGGCGGAATGCTTTTACTGGGTGAGACCATGAGCATGAGAATGCTGGGTGGCTGTGCCCTTATGCTTGCGGGAACCATTCTGGTGCAAATAAAAGGGCAATCCACGTAAATAAAAGGCGAAAAGCGAAAGGCGAAAAGCGAAAAGCGAAATATGTCACTCAATAATTCCGGCGATGAAGAAAACATTATATAAACTCAGTTTTTTTGTGATTCTCATCCTTTTACCAGGCGCGATAGCAGCCCAGGATAAGGATGCTGCTGCAAAAGCAGCAAAAAACGGGCAGAACGGTTTCGGGGAGTATTTTCTGAATAAAACACTGAGAATTGATTATTTTCTGGCTGGGAACAATGCGGGGGAGCATGTTTTTTTCAGGGAGATGAGGGAAGAGCCGTTTTACGGAGGCCCTCATCATGGACTGACCACCCTCAGGAATACCGGCACCTATCGCTACAGTCTTATTGATTCGGCTACGGGACAAATATTGTTTTCAAGAGGGTTCAGCAGCGTTTTTCAGGAATGGAAAGGGACTCCCGAAGCAAAAGCAATCCCGAGGGCATTTCCGATGGTCGCCGTCATGCCTTACCCTAAAAAGAAGATGAATTTCATTATTGAAAAACGCTCCTATGAGACCGGGGCCTTTGAGAAAATGTATGAAATGATGATAAGGCCTGATGACTATTTCATACTCAGGGACAGCATCCACCATCTGAAGGTTGAGAAACTCCAGTATTCGGGTGACCCCTCCGACCATGTTGATATTGCTTTTCTTTCCGAAGGTTATACCGAGAGCGAGATGCCTAAATTTATTGAAGATGCCCGTTCCATGTTCAACTATTTCATGTCGGTAGAGCCTTACAGCATCAAGCGTGATAAATTCAATTTTTATGCTGTAATGTCGCCTTCGGATGAATCGGGGGTGAGCATTCCGGGCAAGGAATTATATGTGAACACCAATATTCACAGCAGTTTCTATACTTTTGACATGGATCGTTACCTTACCAGTTTCGACACCAAATCAATTTACGACATTGCCGCTAATGTGCCATATGATGCCATTTTCGTACTTGTGAATTCAAAACGATACGGAGGAGGAGGATTTTATAATCATTATTGCGAAGGGACCGTCGACAACCAGTATTCACGTATCGTGGCAGTGCATGAATTCGGGCATTCCTTTGCAGGCCTTGCCGATGAATATTACAATGCCGAAGTGACATACTCCGATTTCTATAACCTGAAAGTGGAGCCATGGGAACCAAACCTTACCACCAATGTTGATTTTGCTTCAAAATGGAAAAGCATGGTAAATGACAGTGTTCCGGTGCCAACGCCCAGGGTAAATAAATACAAAGCTGTTACAGGGATGTTTGAAGGAGGCGGATATCTTGGGAAAGGGATGTACAGCCCGCAAATGGACTGCAGGATGAAATCGAACGAGGCGGCAGGCTTTTGCCCTGTCTGCCAGAAAGCCATCCTTGATATGATCAGGTATTATTCCGGATCAGAGCAGGTCAACAAATAAAGATGTTGGCATGGTTTACATGCCGGAAAGAAAAGAAATGGAAGGACTAATTTTCGATATACGCAGGTTTACTGTTCACGATGGACCAGGAATACGCAGCACGGTCTTTTTAAAAGGATGTCCCCTCTCCTGTTCCTGGTGCCATAATCCCGAAAGCCAGAGTGGATTGCCTGAAACAAGCACCAGGAGCCTTGCCCTGGATGGCAGGATATTCAGCGAAGAAGAGGTCTCAGGAGATTGGATGAGTTCCGGAGATGTCATAAGAGAAGTTTTGAAGGACTGTGTTTTTTATGATGAATCAGGCGGAGGGGTCACTGTTTCGGGGGGAGAACCTACATTTCAGCATGAATTTCTTGTAGAATTGCTGAGTGGGCTGAAGGCAAGGGGGCTCCACCTTGCCCTTGACACATGCGGTCATACAGAGTGGGGTAAACTTGCCGAAACGATGAACTATGTAGATTTGTATCTTTATGATCTGAAGGTGATGGATGAAGGTCTTCACATGAAATATACAGGGGTTTCAAACAAGCAAATCCTGGAGAATATGCAAAAGCTGGCTGCGTCGGGAAAAAAGATCATAGTGAGGATACCTGTAATACCTGGTATCAACGACACTGACCATAACTTCACTGCACTAAGATTGTATCTTAGAGGTCTGAAACCTGCAATTACCGAGATCAACCTGCTTCCCTTCCATGCTGCAGCAGAGAATAAATACAAAAGGTTCAGGAAGGATAATTTTATGAAGAATGTAAAGAGCACCCCGGCCGGGGACCTGCAATCGAGGAAAAATGAACTGGAAAAGGATGGATTTAAAGTCAAAATCGGAGGATAATGTTAAAAGCGAAAAGCGAAAGGCGAAATAGGCACACAAATGAAATAAGCAATTGGTGCGAATAAAAGCAAAAAGCGAAATGAGCAAGTGGTGCGAATAAATGGTGAAATTTTACGTGGATTGGAAAAGAAAACAATTTTATGACCGACAGGATTAAAGTGCTTCGTGAACAGAGCCTGAGGGCTGTAAACCGGATCAGCGCTGAAAGGGCATTGCTGGTTACTGAATTTTATGAAAGCGGAATCGACCGGCCGGTATCAATCCCGGTTGGCAGGGCTATGGTGTTTGATCATATATTAAGTCATAAGCACCTTTTCATCGGTGAAGGCGAATTGATAATCGGGGAACGCGGGCCCGCTCCTAAGGCCTGCCCTACTTATCCCGAGATCTGCCTTCACAGTCTTGAAGACCTGGAGATACTTGATACAAGAAAAAAAGTTTCTTTCAAGGTGGATGATGAGGTCAGAGCTGTATACGCCGAAAAGATCATCCCTTTCTGGAAAGGGCATTCCAACCGTGAAAGGATCATGAATTCCCTTTCGGATGAGTGGATCAACGCATACAAGGCAGGTGTATTCACTGAATTCCAGGAACAACGGGCGCCGGGTCATACGGTACTGGGAAATAAGATATATCACCAGGGGATGAACGACCTGGTAGCACAGATAAAGGAAACAATTAAAAACCTCGATTTTATTGCCGATCCTTCAGCTTATGAAAAAAGGGAAGAACTAAAGGCCATGGAGATCGCTGCAAATGCCTTAATCAAGTTTGCAGGCCGGTATGCGGACGAGCTTTCAAAGCTTGCAGAAAAAGAGACAGATCCAGGCAGGAAAGCAGAGCTGGAGGAAATGTGCAGGATCTGCCGGAATGTCCCGGCTAATGCTCCGGGCACTTTTCATGAAGCGCTGCAGTATTACTGGTTTGTCCACCTTGGCGTGATAACCGAACTGAATCCCTGGGATTCTTTCAATCCGGGGCGTCTCGATCAGCATCTCCTGCCTTTTTACAGGAAAGGAATTGAGAATGGCTCATTGAGTGCTGAGAAGGCAACTGAGCTGCTTCAAAGCTTCTGGATAAAATTCAATAACCATCCCGCCCCGCCAAAAGTCGGAGTGACAGCGCTTGAGAGCAATACCTATACCGACTTCTGCCTGATCAATCTCGGAGGCGTGAAGCCTGACGGATCTGATGCAGTAAATGAACTTACCTTCATCCTTCTTGACGTGATCGAAGAGATGCGGTTACTGCAACCCAGTTCCATGGTGCAGGTAAGCAAAAAGAATCCCGATAATTTCATCCACCGTACACTTAAAATCACTAAAACAGGCTTCGGGCAGCCATCTTTCTTCAATACCGATGCTATTGTCCAGGAACTGGTGCGCCAGGGAAAATCCCTCGAAGACGCCAGGAACGGGGGAGCCAGCGGTTGCGTGGAAGCGGGAGCATTCGGCACCGAGGCTTACATTCTCTCAGGTTATTTCAACCTTGCCAAGGTACTTGAGCTTACACTGAATAACGGGTTTGACAAGCGCAGCGGAAAACAGGTTGGATTACTTTCGGGCGATCCTGAATCTTTCGGTTCTTTTGAAGAATTGACCACTGCGTTCAAAAATCAGCTTGAATACCTCACCTCGGTAAAGATCAAGGGAAACAATATCATTCACAGGTTATTCGCCGATCATATGCCTGTGCCTTTCATGAGCCTGCTGATCGATGATTGCATAAGCAACGCGATGGACTACAATGCGGGCGGGGCCAGGTACAATACCACTTACGTCCAGGGCGTCGGACTTGGCAGCATTACAGATTCACTCACGGCCATAAGGTATCATGTCTTTGAAAAAAAGACAATCACAATGAAAGGCCTGCTGAAGGCTCTGGCCGCAGATTTCCGGGATTTTGAAGAATTCAGGAAAGAACTGGTTTATCATACTCCCAAGTACGGCAATGATGATGATTATGCTGATGACCAGGCCAGGCTTGTCTTTCGTTTGTTTTTTGAGGCGGTCGACAGCAAGCCGACGTCGGTGGGCGGCAAACACCGCATCAATATGCTGCCAACGACATCCCATGTATATTTCGGAAGCGTGATCGGTGCTACGCCTGACGGACGACTGGCACAACAGCCGTTATCCGAAGGCATTTCGCCTTTCCAGGGTGCGGATCATAAAGGCCCTACGGCAGTTCTTAAATCGGCAGCCAAGATAGACCACCTGCTTACGGGAGGAACCCTTCTCAACCAGAAGTTCTCCCCATCTTTCTTTGAAGGGGATGAAGCGATTAAAAAACTCTGCGCGCTCATCAGGGGATATTTCAGGATGGACGGACACCATATTCAGTTCAATGTCGTGAACGTTGAAACGCTGAAGGATGCTCAGAAGTACCCTGAAAAGTACCGAGACCTGATTGTACGAGTTGCAGGATACAGCGATTATTTCAACGACCTTGGTGAAGATCTCCAGAATGAGATCATCAGGCGCACGGAACATGAGGGAGTTTAAGATTTATGGGATTACCATTAAGTGACAGGAATATGAAAAAGAGAATAAGTGTTTACAAGGATCGCTTGATGGCAGGTCTTTGCATACTGGCCGCAGTGGGCAGTCTGCAAGGACAGTCGTTTTTTATAGGGAAGTTCAAATCGATGAGAACCTCGGGGCAGGAAGTTACGATCAAAGCCGAAAACGCCAGCCTCACTGTCAGTTATTATTCCCCTACCGTTGTGAGATTCAGATTTGACAAGGACTTTAGCGCTGCTGATTTTTCCTATGCAGTGATTGCAAAGCCCGTGCAGGGAGTTTTTAAAATACAGGACGGCCGAGCCAGTGTATATGTTGTCACAGATTCACTAAAGATTGAGATCGCGAAGGACCCCATCCGCATACAAATAAAAAATTCAAAGGATAAGGTGCTTTCCGAAGACTACAAACCTTACGGCACAGGATGGCAGGGGGCTGAAATAACAGCTTATCGCAGGCTTTTTCCTGGCGAGAAATTCATAGGACTGGGTGAGAAGACCGGGAACCTTGACCGCCGGGGCAATAAATATGAGATGTGGAATTCGGACGTACCTGCGTATTCCTCTATTGCCGACCCTCTTTATGTTGATATTCCTTTCTTCATGGGGATTCACGACAGCCTGGCTTACGGTGTATTCCTCGACAATTCCTCCCGTACAAGATTTGATTTTGCCGCTTCTACCGACAACCTTTTCAGCCGTTTCTCTGTTTCGGAAGGAGAATTGAATTATTACTTTTTTGGTGCTTCAACCATTGCAGGTATTATCAGCGATTACACCTGGCTTACAGGGCGCATGCCACTGCCTCCATACTGGAGCCTGGGTTTCCAGCAGTGCAGGTGGAGTTATTACCCTGATGAGGAGGTACTCGATGTAGCCCGTCAGTTCAGAGCCAAACGTATTCCCTGCGATATGATCTATCTCGATATAGATTATATGGATGCCTACAAGATCTTTACATGGAACCCAAAGGGCTTCAGGGATCCGCATTCCCTGATTACACGGCTTAAAGAGATGGGATTTCATGTTGCCACTATAGTTGATCCCGGTATAAAGGTTGAGCCCGGATATTTTGCCTACGATGAAGGGATCAGGAATGATTACTTTATAAAATATCCCGATGGCAGCAGGTATATCGGCAGTGTATGGCCGGGGCGTTGCCATTTTCCCGATTTTACCAATGAAGCGGTGAGGCAATGGTGGGGATCATCATTCAGCCGCCTTGTTGAGCCTGGTGTTGAAGGATTCTGGAACGACATGAACGAACCCTCCGCCTGGGGCCAGGACATCCCCGATATTGTGCAATTCGATTTTGACGGGCATGGAGCCAGCATGAGGCAGGCTCATAATGTTTACGGCTTGAACATGTCAAAGGCAACCTATGAAGGAACCAAAAAACTTCTGGCAGGGAAAAGGCCTTTTGTGCTTACCCGTGCGGCTTACGCAGGGATTCAACGGTATTCAGCGGTGTGGACGGGAGATAACGTTGCTTCCGATGAACATATGATGCTTTCGGCCAGGATGGTGAACTCTATGGGCTTGTCGGGGCTAAGCTTTGTGGGCCCCGATATTGGAGGGTTCATGGACACGCCTTCCAAAGAATTGTTCACCCGCTGGCTTTCACTTGGGGTTTACACGCCCTTCTTCAGGAACCACGCAGCCAAGGGGGAAAACAGGAAAGAGCCATGGTCATTTGGAGAATGGACAGAAGCTTCCTCGGTTAAACTGATATCCCAGCGCTACCGGCTGCTGCCATATATTTATTCCGCTTTTTACACTTCGACTCAGTCGGGGCTGCCTGTTGCACGAAGCCTTTCAATAAATTTCATGAATGATGAAAAGATATGGTGGTGGAAATACCAGGAGGAATACATGTTTGGTGATAACATACTGGTGGCGCCGGTTTCATGCAAGCAGGATTTTGCCAGGGTTTACCTTCCCGAAGGCGGCTGGTATCGTTTTTCATCGGGAGAATTTTACCACGGCAGCCAGGAAGTGACTGTTTCCGCGCCTTTGGATGACCTGCCTGTTTTTGTCAGGGTTTCAGGTATCGTACCTATGCAATCGATTATTCAGAATACCTCGGAAAAACCTTCCGACACACTGGATCTGCATATATATTACGGCATGAAACCCAATTCTTTTTTATATTATGAGGATGACGGGCAGACCTATAACTTCGAACATGGTGTGTATTGCAAGCGGCTGATCAGCTACAATCCCACAGCTAAGAAGATAATGCTTGGACGAACTGAAGGATCTTTTACGTCCAGGTTCACCAGAGTCAGGATACTTCTGCACGCATTCCCCGGAATAAATTCGGTAAAGGCAAACAGTCATCAATACTCTGTTCTGAAAGCGGGTAATGATACACAATCCGTGGTCCTGCCGTTCGAATCGGCCGAGATAAACCTGCAACCGGAATAAACCATGCAAGAGGGTACAGATAAAGGAAGGAAGAACCCTGCCGCCATTTACCTGGCATTTTTTACCATTGGATTGCTGGAGGCCTCATTCCCTTTACTCAACAGGCATCTGAATTATTTTATACACGATGAATATTATGTAAGGCTGCTGTCATTGGCAGGATTACTGTTTCTAAGCTTTTTCTCCGTTCTGTTCAGCAGGATGAAGCCGGGTAAGAACATCAATATGTGGCTGGCATTGCTGATCCTTGTCCCGGGGATGATCCTTTCCCTTTTAAGCTCCAAATCAACAGGGGTTCTGTTTGCGATCGCTTTCTTTTTACTGGCAGGCAGTCTTTTTGTCCAGGTCTCAGGCTTGCTGTCGCTGATCCCTCCGGTTGAAAAAAGGGTGGAGACGGAAAAAATTGCCAGGATCTACCTTTTTAATACCACGGGGCTTATTGCCGGCTTGTCTTTGGTCCCGCTGAGTGCAGAGTTGGGTATCCCATTCAGCCGCCTGCTGATTTCTATTTCTTTCTTTTTCCTTTTGCTTTCCATGATCTTCCTTTACCTGTTCCCCTACCCTGCGGCTGTTCAAATTGAGTCAGATGAAGGGAACAGGTTTGATGTGCGTCAGCTCATTTCAAATAAAACCCTCATCCTTATGCTGGGAGGCATTGCTGTATATACAGGCGCCGAATTCTGCCTGATGGGATTGCTGCCGTTTTATTTTTCAGAAACATTCGGGATCAGGATAATGCAAATGATCATACCCGGAGCGGGTCTTTTTATGATGTCATTTTTTATAGGAAGGATCACAGGGGGAATACTTCTCAGGAAGTTCGGGGCCGGCAATATTTTCCTATTCTCCGGAATTCTTGCAATACTGGGTATTTCTGCCCTTTATATCGGGCAGAAGCATCTTTCCCTGGCCGCTACAATGATGATAGGCCTTGGAACTGCGAACATGTTACCGATGATGATCTCGCTCTCCATGCAGATGATCAGGAAAGACCGTAAATGGCTTGTCGGAATGATTGTTGGAACAATGCCTTTGGGAGCATTTGTACCTGTCCTGATGTGGGCGATGGCTGATTCTATTTCCATAGGGATGAGCATCACAATACCTGTTGTCTGCTTGTTTTATATTACCTGGATTGGCATTGTCCTGAAAAGAAAAATTTAAAATGTGGCACTGCCGATTATTCAAAACTTAAAGTTTACATGAAGAAACTGAGAATTGCTGAACTGTTGTTCCTGATCCTCATCTTTGCAGGATGCCAGAGGGGTGAACATTTTATTAAAGACAAGGCATACCTGAAGAAAGTTGAAGCTCAGTTTGAGAGGCAGAAGGAACTGGGCAAAAATCGCTTTCAGCAGGTGTTCAGTGTTGCAGATCAGACATTGCCGGTAAGAGAGAAGGAGGCGCTGGAGTTTATACTGGCCTATTCTTCCCTGAGTGATATTGCCGATTATACTGGCGAATTCTTTCTGCAGAATATCAGGGCATCATTTGTTGCCAGGGATTCCTTTTCATGGGGTAAAACCGTTCCCGATGAGCTTTTTCGGCATTTTGTAGTGCCGGTAAGGGTGAACAACGAAAACCTGGACAGTTGCCGTTCAGTTTTTTATACAGAGTTAAAAGACAGGATTAAAAAGATGAGCATGACTGAAGCTGTGCTCGAAGTCAATCACTGGTGCCATGAGAAAGTGACATACCGCGGGAGTGATGAACGAACGTCCTCTCCCCTTGCAACGGTGAGAACCGCCTGGGGCCGCTGCGGTGAAGAATCGACCTTCACTGTGGCAGCGCTTCGCTCGGTTTGCATCCCTGCAAGGCAGTGCTACACTCCAAGGTGGGCGCATTCCGACGACAACCATGCCTGGGTGGAGGTCTGGGTTGACGGTAAATGGCATTATATAGGTGCATGCGAACCTGAGCCGGTTCTTGATGCAGCATGGTTCACCGCACCTGCGAAACGGGCCATGCTCGTTAACACCAATGTTTTCGGCGACTATGAAGGCCCTGAAGATATATTACTGAAAGATGAACGTTACACCAGGATCAATATCCTTTCAAATTATGCTGATACTAAACGTATATATGCCATGGTCCGGGATTCTTCCGGTAAGCCAGCCGATAGTGCCACCGTGGAGTTCCAGCTGTATAATTATGCTGAATTCTATCCTCTGCATAAAACACTAACCGATAAGAGGGGGATATGCAGCTTTCAGACTGGATTCGGTGATCTGCTGGTTTGGGCTTCATCGAAAGGCCGGTACGGATTCAGCAAGTTACATGTAAAAAACACCGACACGGCAGTGATTGAACTCTCATTGAAGCCGGGGCATGAATATACCATGCAGGAAGACTTTGTTCCTCCCGCAGAGAAACCTGCAGGAAAGGGAATTTCTGATTCGCTGAAAGAAAATAGTGCCAAAAGGCTGGCATTCGAAGATAAACTGAGATCGGCCTATGAGGGAACATTCATCGACAGTTCAAAAACGTACCGCCTTGCAGCCACTTTGAAACTGAATGCCGATTCACTCTGGCATTTTCTCAAGGAAAGCTTCGGGAATTACAGGACAGTGATTGATTTTGCAGGATCTGTAAATGCATCCCGTAAACCCTTGCTGTTCCCCTTGCTTTCAGTAATCTCGGAAAAAGACCTCAGGGATATCTCCTTTGATGTATTGATGGACAACATCAGTAAAACGAAGAGTCCGGGGACTTCAGGAAGTGAAAAGGAAATATTTTATAAATACCTCTTGAATCCCAGGGTTGACAACGAGTTGCTGAAGCCATACAAAGAATACCTGCAAAATAGTTTCGATAAAAGTTTCAGTTCACGTGCTGCGGCTGACCCGGGGATCATTGATGGATGGGTCAGAACAAATATTCTTATTGACAAGAAAGCAAATTACGGCAGAGCGCCTCTCACTCCTGTGGGGGTTTATGAGTTGAAAGTCGCAGACCCCCATTCAAGGGACATCTTTTATATTGCATTATGCAGGAGCCTGGGGATTGCCTCCCGCCTTGAACCGGGAACAAGGTTGCCGCAGTATTATTTTATCAGCAAATGGCATGATGTGCTTTTTGAGCCAGGGGTTCCCCTCTCAGGTGAAAGGGTGAAGTTAACGCTTGATTCAGACCATGGCAACGACCGGAAGCCTGGATATTATGTTCACTTCACCATTGAACGGTATGAAGATGGGTTTTTCAGGTCCCTTGATTATGAGACGGATCCTCGTTTGGGTTCTTTTCCATGTGAGCTCGGTCTTTCCCCGGGATATTACCTGATGGTTACAGGTAACCGCATGAAAGACGGCTCAGTACTGGCGAACCTTTCATTCTTCAATCTTGATCTTGGAAAAGAAGTTAAGGAGAATATCTGCCTGCGGAAAGAGCCTGCCCCTTCGGTCCTTGGAGTTGTAGATATAAAAAAACTGGAAGGGATACTTCCCCAGATCATGCCTTTCTCAGGAGGGGAGCTGATTCTTGCATGGATTGAACCTGATAAAGAACCAACAAAACATTTCCTTTCGGACCTTAAACAAAAAAGAAAGGAATTTGAAAGAAAAGGGCTAAGGTTGTTCTTTATGTTCAGAACAGGAAAGGATGAAACAGCCTTTATTTCGGGGCCTATGAAAGAAATGCCTGCAGGCGCATCCTGTCTTGTTCCGGATGAAGGGCTCCTGAAAATGATATCTGCAGCCAGCGGAACATCCCTGGGTTCTTCTCTACCGCTGGTGTCGCTGATCGATGCAAAGGGAAATATCATGTATCTCTCACAGGGTTACAGGATAGGTACAGGCGATGACCTGATCAGACTTATTCATTGAAATCCGCTAACGGACCCGGCTAAGAATTAAAGGCGCTGCGTCTCTATGATTGGATAACCTTTCACGCCTGCCCTGTAAAAACTGATAAACCTGAGCTTATAATAGAAGCCATGGGTGTCGGTCACCACGTAAGATAAATTTGTCCTCACGGTATAAGAGCCGGCATCGAAACTATAAACTTTCCAGTCATATCCTATCGCATCTTTGGCCGTTGTGAAGGTCAAAGTGCGGGCAAGTGAAAGGTCAATGGATGAGAATGCATGGATTGTGTCCACCGATACCTTAACGCCGTCGGGATTGGAAAGAACCCCTGTGACAAGGTATGGATAGGCAGCTCCTGTGCTGGTAAACAAGAGGGTGGTATATTGGGTGAATAACAGGTCATACCTTGCTTTCGGCGGTTCGAGAGGAAGCACTCCCCCCTGCCGTATCCCGTAATATATATAATTCACCGTTGGATCTTTGTCGACGAAGCCTGAGGTGATCGCGCCTCCCCTGATCGGGGCATATCTGAAATAATACCTGCCGCTTTTCAGGCTGTCAAAGACGACCTGTCTTAATCCAAGGGATATTCCGGCCGTATCACTTCCAAGGTCGAGCGCCCAGATATGCCCGTTGGAAATAGTGTCACCGTTAACAACGCTGAACCATTGTCCTGTCGC
This sequence comes from Bacteroidota bacterium, assembly GCA_037141915.1. GTDB lineage: Bacteria > Bacteroidota > Bacteroidia > Bacteroidales > FEN-979 > CAIRDP01. Next base: position 24,051 of record JBAXBP010000020.1, read on the forward strand.
TATGGAGTCAGGGTTTCCGTCCGATTTGTCAAACTTCCATTTTACTCCGGTTGTATCAATGCTTTGCCCGAAAGGTCTTGCTCCCATATCAGCAATACGCATGAAATCTGCAGTGTTGAGAATTATATGATATCCTGATGGGCTGCAGTCAAAACCCAGATCACTCCTGGTCCTTTCATTTTGGCTTACAACAACACCGGAATCCAGCCTGAAATAGATCTGGTATTGATACGATGAAGTCATTGCAATCGTATCAACACGAACATTTCCCCTGTCGGGCATGGGAACTTCGGAATCCTTTTTAAAGCATGAGTTAAGCGATAACACAAGTATCAGTAAAAGTGCGGGGAGATACAGCGTTTTCATTTGTACTTGTTAAAAGTGAAACTGAACCGGAGAAAAAATGTCCTGCCCCATGCAATATTCATTCCATCCCCTCCTGAACCATGTGCTCCAGCAACCCCGGTTGCAGGTACCGTGGTGACGTTAAATATATTCTTGACCCCGGCCGACAGCCTGATACGGTTTTCCCAGAACATTTTGGTCGCTGTGACATCCATCAGGTTGAACGGATCCACATATCCCCAGCCCAGGCTTGTATCATTGTATACAACCTGGGGAGCTCGTCCTGTGTATTTGTAATACATTGATAAGGTAAGCCCGGGCCTTGTAAAAGTATAACTTGCATTCAGGCTGACTTCAGTTAGCCATTGCAGCGGGCCTGGTTTCGATTGCTCATCAATGCTACCCGTTACTCCTGTTTCGGCAAGAGAGAGCTGCACCTTGAATGCAGGATACAGGCTGAACATGAGATTTCCGGCTCCTCCTGTAGTCTTGTATTTGCTGAGATTTACATAGGTATAGGAAGTAGGGCCTTTGCCGGTTGGTGCCAGGAGAATAACATTGTTTATCAGGTTGTAAAAACCACTAAGTTCAAAATTCCAGGCGGTCTTTTTATTTTCGCGGCTCCAGCTAATTCCCAGGTTAACGTTATTGGACTGTTCAGCCTTGAGATCCGGGTTGCCGATAATATCATGATTCACATCCTGAAAATTCATGTATAATTCTTTAAGATCAGGAGCGCGAAACCCCCTGGCATAGGAAAATCTGAGGCTCCATTCGGGGACCATATCCCACTTTGTACTCAGGGCATATACCACGGGGGCATTATACTTTGTATTGTATATGAACCTTACGCCTGGCTGTATATTCAGTACTTTTACAGGTTCATAATTAAGGCTGAAGAAAGCGGCATAGTCCCCGATCTCCTGTTTATTATCAAGTATCCTTTTACCCGTGCCGGTTTCATAATCAATATCAATACCGGTCTGATAATTGACTTTTTTGTCCTTGTTATTTGATGCAAATGTGCCACGCCCTATCCAGGATGTAATGGTCGTTGTATCCTGCCCGTCGGAATTGTTGATCGGGATCTGCTCCATGGTTGTCAGTTCAACATCGTACGATTGCTTTACCCTTACATATGCTGAGTAGGAAGCCAGAAGGTTGATGTATTTGCTGCGGGGCAGCTTTAATGACGCTTCCGCCCTGCCCGACCACCTGATCGTAGTGAAATAGTTGTCAATGGCGTTGATGTAATACACCGGCATCAAAGCGCCCCGGTCTATCAGCAGTTCATTAAAGTAATCACCTCCAAATTTAAGTTTGAGCATCCCTGAAGAATAAGTGTAATACCCGTCAAAAAAATACTGCCTCCTGGGTTTAAAAGTCGTGGAACGGCTCGTGTCAGTTGCTGAATAGGCCGGTGAAAAATTCCGTCCGCCATCAAACATGAATCCATGTTTATTAAGACACGCAGACACTGAGGCATCAAAATTAAAAACCCCTACCGACTCATAATAAGTATTTGCAGTGGTGCTGAGCACTGAAGTTTTATTTTCTTTCGTAATGACGTTGATTACTCCGGCAAGGGCGTTACTGCCGTAGATCACCGACATGGGACCTTCGATCAGTTCGACATGGTCCACATTGTTAAGGTTGATCTGGTTGAGGTCGAAATTCCCGTTCATCCTTCCGATCATGGGAACTCCATCCTGGAGAAATTTGACGTTCTGCCCCGAAAGCCCCTGTATTTTAAGACTAGTCCCAAGCACACCGTCCTGGGTTACCTGCATGGTGGATTGATTCTTGAGCAGGTCGGCCATATTGGTGGCTGCTTTCTGTTCGATCTGCCTGGCATTGATAACTTCAACCTGGTAGATCGATTTATCCGCTTTTTCAGGCATGTACTGAGCCGTAACAACCACTTCATTCATATTCATGACCGAAGGCGCCAATTTTATCTCAAGGGATTGACCGGGGCGGATAGTATCTTTAAAGGTGATATAGCCCATGAAACTTACTGCGATCTTTGAAGGTTCTTTCACATCGTTCGCAACAGTACCTTCAATTGTTGTGAGGGTGTAAAGTGGTTTCCCTGTTTTTAACCCCTCAAAACAGATATGAGCATAAGCAACTGGCTCTGAATTCTTTTTGTCAATGACTTTAATAAAAGTCTTCTGGCCATTAGCCGAAGCTATGGCCAGAAGACTGATTATTAATCCGTGAAACAGGCTGAGAGGGCCTCTATTCATGTTAACGGGTGATGATCACTTTCGTAACTGCCTTCGTGTCTGCCGTTGAAGCAGTCAGGAAATACACTCCAGGTTTGAAACCTGTAACATCAATCGAAAACTGATTAAGGCCCTCGCGAAGCCCGACCGGATGATCTGCACCAAGTTGTCTGCCCGACAGATCTGAAAGAACGATATGAAGTTCGCCACTGTTATTAGCAGTAACGAGAAGATTCAGTTTATCACTCACCGGGTTTGGATACACTTTTACACTTAAACCCGACGAGGTATGCTCATTGATACTGAAAGCTAATACTTTCTCTTTTATAAACGAAATAACTCCGGTTGTCCCACCGGCAAAACTTGTAAAATGAAGCTTATAGACATCCTTACTGGCAGGTTCGATAAAATACTCCAGGGAGTCCACTACCTTGTAGGTCATTGTTGCAGTGCTGAACACTTTCCAGTCCCATCCGATTGAAGATCTCAGTGAATCCCACGGGCCAACCTGCCAGTTTGTATAAGTAAGGGGAACCGGGTGGAACTTTTTACTCCTGATATCAGGGTTGCAAAGGACTGCCATCGCCGGATATGGTACGTCGCCGGGCTGGATGGACATATACTTTGTGAAAAGCAAATCCCAGTTGCTTACCGGTGGCTGAAAATTCACTCTCTGGTTCGTTTCCAGCGAGAATCCAATAAAATCCGTTGCTAGGTCATTCGAAAGGTTAAGTGTGTCGGTATGATCGTTTGTTCCGTCAAGGTTGGCAAAACGAAAATGATAAGTATCCTGCACAGAATGCTTATCCTTGATCCATAATTTACGCAGACTGCCATCCCTGAGCTGAATAATAAATAAGGAGTCACCGTTAAGGTCGTGTGAAACGGAATTATAAATTCCCCATCCGTAATCAGGATACCCTTTGGCATTACGTGAAAAAGCTCCGTTCTCCCAGTCATTCACGTCATTGTACATAGGTGTCCAGGTCTTGAATCCTGTTGTATCCATGCCGGCCCAGCCGCTGGTATCTGATTTTGGATAGGTGTACAGCACGACGCCCGATCCGTCATTGGTTAAAATGCTCGAACTGCGCAGCATGGTCCTGAAGGCAATATCCCAGGTATTGCGCGGGGAAGCCAATATCTTTCCATTCTGCATACTGTAATAGATCTCGTTTGCATACGAAGCTCCCATGACAACAGTGTCGGACACAACGGAGCCCTGTGCCTGCAAAGAATTCCCTGAAATAATTATTGTAAACGCTGCAATCAGCAAGGCAATGAAGTAAATAGTCTTTTTCATTGTTTAATGATTAACATTATTTGTTGTTATTGAATACTGTTTTTGAATAAAGCGGATGAAATTATCCACGGATTCCTAACGATTCAGCAAGAATAAAGAATGAACTTTACGGACTGGAGTTCCGCAAAGGAAATTAATGCTGATGATCAGGGATTAGGATTGGGGAGGTGCTCTGAGGCCTGAGGATGTCAGGTGCTGCATCTCCGGGACCTTGTAACAAAGGTCGAAATTGGTCATTATTGCCGTTCCGCTGCTGTGTCTTGAAATTTCAACAGGCAGAATTCCGGCTGACAATGGGGAGAATTTCTGAGTAAAATCATGTTTTTGTATCAGGTTCCCGCCCGAAAGGACTTTGGTCGCTTTGTCAATATCACGCTTGATGCCTACAAATTGAGGAATAAGTGGTTTACCCCAAATCTTGTACTGGTGGAAATTGATAATGGAACCGAAAACAATAATGCAGATAGCCAGACTGTGGAACAGAATGGCAAGGAGTTTAATATGTTTACGGCAACCTGACATCAACTGATAAGTATTTCACAAGCAAAATTAGATAAAAATCAGTTACAAATTCATGTAACTTGATAAATATTTATAAACACTTTATCATACCGTTGAATGTTGGCTGTAAGATGATTGACTGGAAAACAGCTAATATTCCACCGTTGTTTGTATTCATACTTTTGTATCTTTGGACCCTTAATTTTTAAGGACATGAGTAAAATCCGGACTTTCCTTCGATATGTTGATGATTATCTCAGGTACAGAGAATTTTATTTTCTGTGGCATTCGATAAAGTATGTTCTTTTAAAAAGTGGAAATCCTGCAATGCGCTTATATAAAAGCCGCCTTGGGACTTTTATTACCAGGAAAGGCACGCTTGATTTTCAATTCCTGAATTATGCCTATGAATGGAACGTCAAACGCTTTATTTTAAGTCATTACAAAGATTACAACCTGTTTCTTGACATAGGTTCCAACGTTGGAACCTATTCATTTCTTATAGCTGGCAAAGGTATACCCTGCCATGCTTTTGAACCGGTAAAAGAGAATTACAGGTCTCTTATGATGAATGTGATGGTGAATAATGTAGAAAACCTGATCAGCATTCATCCCTTCGGGCTTGGTAAAATCACCTCGGAAGTTGATTTCATATTCGAAACAAAGAATACAGGGGCTTCTCATATCGCGGGTGCCCGCACAGACTATGTGGAAATTAAAGGCGAAGTTGGAAAAAGGATCAAAGCTGAGATCAAAACGCTGGATTCTGTGATGTCGACCATCAATTATAAGAAGGAAGACAAAATTTTAATCAAGATCGACGCAGAGGGAATGGAAATTGATGTGCTTGAAGGCGGAGAGCAGTTTCTAAAAAACCATCCTCATTTTTTGATCGTAATGGAATCAAAGCATTCAGGTGCAGACACAATCAAGGACTATTTAAAGAATCATGGCAATTATATTTATATGGAGGTGGACAATGATAACATGGCCATAATGAAATAAATCTGAAAATCTTATAAAACGACAAAGCCGCCTTTTCAGGGCGGCTTTGTCGTTTTATAAGAAAAAGAGGAAATGATTATTTCTTCTTTGTCATTACTGCATGTTTCTGTTCCATCTCCCCTACAAACGGAATATTTTCCTGGATGTTAAGGTTGATCACATTATTGATGTAGTTCTCAAACTGGTAAAACTGGGCAGCTTTGACAGGACCTACTTTCTTGGCCATTTCGGTAAAATATCTCTTCTGGAGGTTCTTAAACTTTATCTCAAGAGCAACACCCTTGTCTACCATTGCAGTAGCATCAGATTCGGTAATATCCTTGATTTTTTTCAGATACGCATCAATGAGTCCTATACGCTCTGCTCCCAAAGTCTGGCGTTCTGCTTCATATTTGGTATAAACCGGCCAGAATGCGGAATCCTGTTTCGGTGTCAAAGCCATATACTGCTTTACGAGAGCGACTTTTTCAGCACCAAAATACTTCTGGATCATCTGTATATCCCCCTGTGAAACCTGTGCGAAAAGGTTTACTGCACCGAAAAATAAAATTGCAAGAAATAAAAGCTGTTTTTTCATAATGATCAAATTTTAATTTTAAACGTTTAAGTGATTTATAAATTAGTTGATATGTCCGATCCTGAAGATCAGGCCTCCTGTAAATCCGAAATCAACCAATGGCGAAGAAAAAGTGTACGCGGTTCCTCCTCCTGCTGTACCATAATAGAAATAAAAACTTTGTCCCTGCACGGGCATCATCATCTGGGCCTGAAGCCTCAGGCCGACGTACTTGCTGAAATAAACCTTAACACCTCCCTGGAGGCCCCAGGCAAAAAACCAGTAATCGTAATATTCCGACGATTTGGGAGCCAGAAGGCACGCACCCATGTTAAGACCTATGAAGGGAGATACCACATCGCTGACCCTGAAATTTTTCGTAAATCCCACCATGAAATAATTTATGCTCAGAGGGATCTGGTCAAAGGTAACCCCGACAATGGCAGGATCTGCTTTCGTATCGATACGGTTATAAATCACGTCGATATCAACAGCACGGCTTACACCGATGTTCACCATACCTCCGTACTGGGCATTGCCGTGAAAGTAGATGCTTCCGTTAGATGCATTCCAGGTTACCGGGAATACGTACCCTCCGAAAGGAGTTATTTCGACATGCTGAGCCTGAATCAATGCAGAGCTTAATAATAGCATTACAAACAGTAGGGAAATTTTTCTCATATAAAACTGATTAAGGGTTGTACTATATGCAAAATTAAACTAATTTAGCTATTGAATAAAATCATTTTTTGAGATTTGTTAAAATACTCACAAATAAGTATTAAAGGTTTGTGAATTGATAAACGGATATCATTACTTTTGCAATACATGCAGTAGAAATCTTGCACTTATGAAAAAAACGATACCTTTTCTTTTCATTTTAATGTTTCTGAGCCCATTGGCTGAAGCTCAGTTCTATTATGCACGCCTGGGTTTTGGTATTTCAGGGTCCATTTCCAATAACAGGGATTTGCTGTACAGCTACTCCAACGATGGTTCCACCCGCTCCGTCACCGCCGTGCCGCTTGGGTTGGGCAGAGGAATCACTGGTATCGCTGCATTTGGCTATAAACCCTCAAAATATATAGGAATAGAAATCGGGCTTAGTGAGTTTGTAGGTCTGCCAAGGATTGCTGATTCCGTGGCCAATGTACCGGGTGGCACCAATGTCGAAGCCCGGGTAAAAGGCAATATGCTTTGTCTTACACCGGCAGTTGTAATCAGCCCGGGATTTGAAAAGGTTGATCCCTATGCCCGTATAGGGCTTGTAATTGGATTGCGTCCAACCATAAATGCAACCGTTACATACACCAGGGGCGGAGTCAACCCACCCGAGGAATATAAGATCGTAAGGCAGTATTACGGGAATATCGCATTAGGACTTAATGCAGCCATGGGTGTTGCATGGAATATTACCGACCTGATCTCCCTTTACGCAGAATTTGACTTCACCAGCATCAATTATTCCCCGAATTACAGCG
>JBAXBP010000021.1:0-30481 GCA_037141915.1 Bacteroidota bacterium
GGCTTGACCAAAATCACGATTCCCAGCAGCGTCACCAGCATCGGGAATGGGGCGTTCGATTCCTGCAGTAATTTGACAGGGGTTTATTGCAAAGGCAATGCCCCCGACCAGTCCTGCAGGCACAGTAAAACTCAGGGTTTTTTTGTTCAGGTGTTTTTTTGTTATTGCAGCAAACTCCCTGGAAGTATATTCCTTCCCGTCAGTCACGAAGTATGATCTTCCTGAAATATCCGACAGCACAGCATCGAGGATAAGTCTTACCAGGTCCCTCACATAAATGAAAGTAAGGATCTGCGGCCTGGAACCTATATATGGCTCCATACCCCTGCTGATGGTCTGGAAATAAACAAAATAATCAGTTTCCCTTGGTCCGTATACCCCCGAAGGACGGATGATCAGCCAGGGAAATTCAGTTACGGACTTTAAATATTTTTCGGCTTCAAGCTTGCTTTTTCCATACTCATCCACCGGTTTTGGTGTATCACCAAGCATAACAGGTTTCATGCTCACCTCATCCCCCGGCCCGAAAGCCGCAAGGCTGCTGGTATAAACAAATTTCTTCGGCAGGGTACCCGATTCTATCAATGCTTCAGCAAAATTCCTTGTGACGGTATAATTGACAAGGTAAAAATCTTCTTTTTTCCTGGCTTTGGTGAGTCCTGCATTATGGATAATGTAATCGAAAACCACGCCCTCCTGTTTCTTTTTCAGAAGGAATTCTTTGATGCTTTCCTTATTGGTAAAGTCTATTTCGGCAAACAGTATCCTTGGATCCTGCAAATATTTTTTCGAACTTGACTTCCTGATCCCGGCGTAAACAGTGAGATCTCTCTTCAGCGCTTCCTCAACAAGAAAACTTCCGATAAAACCGCTGGAACCGGTGATAAGAATGTTACCCATCAACCTCAGGCAAAATGTTTCACCCAGCACCTCCTGGTAAGATGCTGGCGTGCGGTATCAAAATTCTTCCACATCAGGATTGCCCCTTTATTATCCTCAAGCTGGGGATTGGTAACAACATATTTGACATTATTTTTGAGGAATCCCTCGTGGATCGCATTAAAGTAAATGGAGACCACTCCCTTGTTGAGGTATTCAGGTTTTACCCCGTTCAGATACATATCGATGATATCATTGGATTTCAGAGCCCTGAGGATATGAAACCAGCCGAAAGGAAAGAGTTTCCCATTGCATTTCTGAAGAGCCTTTGTAAGCGAGGGGAGGCAGACGCCGAAACCAACCACGTTGTCAGTTTCATCCAGAACCATTCCAACGTAATCAGGGTTGATGAATGGGAAATACTGCTTGGTGTACAGGTCGGTCTGCTTTTTGGTCAGGCGGGTATAGCCGTAGAGGTTGTCAAATGCGTCGTTCAGTGTATCCCACATTTTCTGGGCATACGGAAGAAAATCCTTTGCTTTCCTGGCCTGGAGCAATCTCAGCTTGTATTTTTTAGAGACAAGTTCCGCAGCCCTTTGTATCTTTTCAGGAATGGGGGGAACTTTGAATTCGTATTGTATCCAGTCGGCAGCCCTCTCAAATCCCAGTGTTATCATATGGTCTACGTAGTACGGGTAGTTGTATATGGAGGCCATGGTGGCAAGTTCATCAAATCCCTTGATCAGCATGCCTTCGTTATCCATATCTGAAAACCCGAGCGGGCCGTGGATTCCGCTCATGCCCTTGCTTTTCCCCCATTCGGTCACTGCATCTATCAGGGCTTTTGAAACTTCAGGATCATCGATGAAATCAATCCATCCGAACCTCACCAGTTTTTCATTCCAGCGTTCGTTCGACTTAAAATTGATTATCCCTGCAATCCGGCCGACCAGTTCATTCCCTTTATAGGCAAGGAAATACTTTGCTTCACAAAATTCAAAAGAAGGGTTCTTTTTCTTATCCAGGGTATTCCACTCATCCATTCTCATGGGCGGACACCAGTATTTATTCCCTTTATACAGAGAATAGGGATATTTGATGAACCGGCTAAGATCGCTTTTCGATTCCACCGGTTTAATGACCAAGCTCATTATTGTATATTTAATGAAAAATCAGATGATATGAAGCTTCTTCCCGACCCTTTCAAACTTCTCAAGGGCCGTGTCGATCTGTTCCTTCGTATGGGTTGCCATCAGCGAAAAACGGATCAGCGTATTGTCTTTACTTACTGCAGGGGCAACCACGGGGTTGATGAAGACACCTTCATCAAGCAACATCTTGGTAAGCTTCAGTGTCTTGATATTATCGCGGATATACAAAGGAATGATGGGTGTGTGTGAAAGCCCTGTATCAAACCCGAGCCGTTTGAAATTTTCAAGGGCGTACCAGGTCAGATCCCATAGACGTTTTATCCGTTCCGGTTCATTTTTCAGTATTTCAAGGGCTGCAAGGACGGCTGCTGCAGAAGCAGGCGTCATACTTGCGCTGAAGATCAGGGTACGTGAATGATGTTTAATATAATTAATGGTCTCGAAATCGCTGGCAATAAAGCCTCCCAGGGCGGCCAGTGATTTTGAGAAAGTTCCCATGATCAGGTCAACCTTGTTTGTAAGGCCGAAATGGGATGCCGTTCCTGAACCATTCTTACCAATAACACCGATAGCATGTGCGTCGTCAACCATCACTGAAGCACCGTAGGCATCGGCAAGCGTCACGATCTCCGGGAGCTTGGCAATGTCACCGTCCATGCTGAAGATTCCGTCCACGACAATCAGTTTCACCCTGTTGGGTTCACATCTTTTCAGTATGCGTTCAAGCGACTGCATATCGTTATGCCGGTATTTCAACACCTTGGCAAAAGAGAGCCTGGTTGCTTCAATAATCGAAGCATGATCAAGTTCATCGATCAGAAGATAATCGTTTCGCCCGGTGACTGTGGGAATAACCCCCAGGTTTACCTGGAAACCGGTGCTGAAACAAAGGGCAGTTTCTTTTCCGACAAATTCAGCAAGTTTCGTTTCAAGCTCAACATGTATGTCCAGCGTGCCGTTCAGAAACCTGGAACCAGCACATCCGGTTCCGTACTTTTCAGTAGCTTTTATTGCTGCTTCCTTAATCGCGGGATGATTCGTAAGCCCCATATAACTGTTTGAGCCGAACATGAGCACTTTTTTCCCGCCCATGGTCACAACAGTATCCTGGTCTGACTCAATCATCCTGAAAAAAGGATAGATCCCCATTTTTTCCACTTTCTGCGGATCAGTATAATGGGAAAATTTCCTTTGAAGGATCCTCATAATTGTCTTTTTGAATGATAAAACATGTAAAGATAAACTTTTATTCAGATATTTTTATCTGCAAAATCCCTTCCAAGTTTCAGGGCCTCCAGATTTTTACCGATAACAGTATCTCCTTTGGTCCTGAATATAAAACGTATTGCATCCTCGAATTTCTCATATGCAAGCCCGAGGAAAGGCGATGCTGCTCCAAGTATCACCATATTGGCCGATCTTGCAGATCCGGCTTCTTTCGCAAGCAGGTCTGCATCCAGGGCAATATGATGGGGCAGCTTATTGAGTTCGGCCATTACTTTTTCAAGCTCAGGGTAATTCGGGATATTATTGAACGGGGTTGTGTTGGTCACGAGCCATCCATTCCCGGGAGAGAGGTATTCGAGATACCTTAGTGATTCCAGCGGTTCCACAGAGATTATCAGGTCGGCCTGGCCGTAAGGGATAAGGTCCGATGCGATTTCATCATGCGAGATCCTGAGATTTGACATGACATCTCCTCCCCTCTGGCTCATTCCATGAACCTCGGATTGTTTAAGGAACATCTTTTCCTGAAGAGCAGCATAACCGATGACAGAAGCGATGGAAATGATCCCCTGGCCGCCAACACCGGCTAAGATGATATCTTTTTTCATGATGCTTTATTATAGCTTTATTTGAATTTTTGTCTCATTCGTTTATCGACGGTGACAATGCATTCCCGGCGGGGGATGACAACCGAAACGCCGAGATATGCAATTTCCTCCTTCAATATTTTAACATTCTCCTCATGATATTTTTTAAGAGGTTTGAGCACACGGATATGGTCTTCTTCAACACCAATGCCTTTACAGATGCTTTCAAGGCGCCCGTGAGCTGCAGAATCCTGCCCGCCTGTCATCCCTGTTGTTTCATTGTCAAGGATGATAACAGTGAGTGGTGATTTATCATTGACCGCATCAAGAAGCCCGGTAATCCCGCTATGCGTAAATGTCGAGTCGCCGATCACAGCAATCGCAGGTACCAGTCCGGCATCGGCAGCACCTTTAGCCATCGTGATCGATGCGCCCATATCAACACAGCTGTTGATCGCTTCATAAGGCCAGAGTGCGCCAAGTGTATAACAACCGATGTCGGAGAATACCCTGCCTTTGGTAAGTTCCTCCATGGCCTCGTTCAATGCCTTATAAGAATCTATATGCGGGCATCCTGCGCAGAGTTGCGGGGGGCGGCTTACCATCAGTTCCGGCACCGGGAGTCCCATAGTATCGGTCAAACCCAGAGCCCTGGCAAGAATATTGGGATTAAGCTCGCCTGTGCGTGGAATCGTGCCGTCAAATCTTCCCCTGATCTTTTTTCCGCACGGAATATAACCCTGTATCATTTCTTCGATCATGGGGTAACCGTCTTCGATGATCAGGATCTCCTCACATTCCCCAAGCAGTTTTTCAACCAGTTTGCGCGGCAGCGGGTACTGGCCTATTTTCAGGACAGGGTGCGGAACTTTTCCACCCGGATAATTTTCTTTCAGGTAGTTTAATGCAATTCCTGCAACCAGGATACCCAGTGATTTATCTGTTCCTTCATAATAGGTGTTGAAGGGAGAAATTTCAGATTCTTCAATAAAATGCTGATGGGAGCCGAGCAGTTCCTTGTACCGTTTCCTTGCAATGGCCGGCAGGAGTACAAACTGCCTCAGGTCGGAAGGCAGGTGCAGGTCGTTCTCTTCACGGCATTCGATCCGCGCAACACCTGAACGTGAATGGGCCATACGCGTAGTAATCCGCAGTAATACAGGTATTTTATATTTTTCCGAAAAGTCAAACCCGTAATGAACCATGTCATATGCCTCCTGCTGGTTTGAGGGTTCGAGAATGGGGACAAGCGCAAATTTTCCGTAAAACCTTGAATCCTGCTCGTTCTGTGATGAATGCATGGAAGGGTCATCGGCAGAAACCACGATGAGACCGCCATTGGCACCTGTTATTGCCGAGTTGATGAAAGGGTCGGCGGCCACGTTCAAACCGACATGTTTCATGCACACCATAGCCCGCTTGCCGGCATACGACATACCAAGGGCCGCTTCCATCGCGGTTTTCTCATTCGACGACCAGGTACAATGCACGTTACGTTCCCTTGCAGACTTTGAGTTCTGCACAAATTCAGTGATCTCGGTGGAAGGTGTGCCGGGATATGCATAGATACCACTAATGCCTGCATCGAGTGCGCCAAGAGCGATAGCTTCGTCGCCCAGTAATAATAGCTTGTTTGCCATGAGAGTATTGTGATTGTATCAAAGCAAAAATAAGAATATTTTCCTTAAGCGTTTCCTTTTTTAAATCATTCATTATAGCTACTTTTGAGGCAATTTTATTTTCCTTATCATAACTCATCTTATGACTCTCCGTTCCTTACTATCTGCACTACTTGTCAGCATTGCCGTCAGTTTCATCATTCACTCTTCTGCTTCCGCACAAAACAATGGTGTCATTCGCGGTTTTGTATATGAAAAAGACGGAGGTGAACCGGCTCTTTACACCAATGTTTACCTATACAAAACCACCTACGGCGCCACAACCGACCAGAACGGATTTTTCACCATTTCGAAGATCCCCTCCGGGAATTACACACTGATGGTCACTTATATAGGATTCGACACTCTTCGTATCCCTGTGACACTGGGCAAGAACGATCTGCTGACCAAGAAACTTTATCTTACCAAATCGACGTTACAACTCATGGAAGTGAGCGTTTCAGCCATGAAAGAGAATAAGACCACCCAAACCCAGACATCAATAATAAAAATCACACCCAAGGAAATCACGATGATCCCGACCATTGGCGGCCAGCCCGACCTTGCCCAGTACCTGCAGGTTCTGCCGGGGGTGATATTTTCGGGTGACCAGGGCGGACAGCTGTATATCCGCGGCGGCCCTCCCATTCAGAACAAAGTATTACTCGACGGAATGATCATTTACAATCCTTTTCATTCCATCGGACTTTTCTCGGTATTTGATGTTGATATTCTTAAGAATGTGGATGTTTATACGGGTGGATTCAATGCCGAGTACGGCGGCAGGATTTCTTCGGTGATGGACATCACCACCCGGGATGGTAATAAGAACCGTTTCGGAGGTAAGATCGACATCAGCACTTTCGGGGCCAAGGGACTGTTTGAAGGACCTATTGCAAAAGCCAAAACGGAAAACGATGCTTCTGCCTCACTGATCCTGTCGGTCAAGGGATCATACCTTGAACAAAGCAGCAAGATATTTTACAGCTACATCAATGAAAACGGATTGCCCTACAATTATCTCGATATTTACGGGAAAATCTCTGTCAACGCATCCAACGGAAGCAAAGTCAGCTTTTACGGTTTTGACTTCAGCGACAAGGTGAAATACCAGGTTTTGCAGAATTACAACTGGAATTCCTACGGAGGCGGTCTGAATTTTGTAGCCATCCCCGGTAAAACCCCGGTTCTTTTGGAAGGTCATGCCGCTTATTCCTTTTATAAAGTGAATATGGAACAGGTCGGCATGTCGCCGCGCTCAAGCTCCATTGGCGGGTTTAATGTCGGCCTTGACTTTACTTATTTCTTCGGAAAAAGCTCCCTGCGCTACGGGCTTGAAGGTTCAGGATACCACACCATTCTGACCTTCTATAACAGCATCAACAGGAGCATCAATTATGATCAGAACACGACGGAAATTTCAGGATATGGCAAATACAAATGGATATTCGGGAAATTTGTAGTGGAACCCGGTGTAAGGCTAGCATATTATGCGACTCTTGCAAATTTCAGGTTTGAACCAAGGCTGTCGGTAAAATACAATATGCTTCCAAGGTTCAGGCTAAAAATGGCAGCCGGTATGTATTCCCAGGATCTCATCAGCACGACATACAGCCAGGATGTGGTCAACCTGTTCACAGGTTACCTTGCAGCACCCCAGAACCTGCAAAAAGAATTCCTTGGGAAACCTGTCACAACCCGCTTACAGTTATGTGACCAGGTGATCTTTGGTTTCGAATGGGATATTGTGAAAACCCTCTCCCTGAACGTGGAAGGATACTATAAATATTATCCCCAGCTGACAACCATGAACAGGAATAAGCTATATGACGACACGCCTGAAAATGCAAGCAAACCCGATTATTTCAAAAAGGATTTCATACTGGAAACCGGTGATGCAGAAGGACTCGATGTTTCATTAAAATACCAGCTCTCGAAACTTAGCCTCTGGCTTACCTACTCCCTGTGCTTCGTTCATATGTATGACGGCGTGATCCATTATGTGCCGATCTGGGACCGCAGGCATAACCTGAACCTTCTGGCTACTTATCTTTTCGGGAAAAAAGGACTTTGGGAATTTGATGCAAGGTATAACTTCGGATCAGGCTTCCCGTTCACACAGACCCAGGGATTTTACGAGAAACTCAATTTTGGCGATATGGGCGGGGATTACACCCACACCAACGGGAATCTCGGGATACTGTATGCCGATTACAACCAGGGCCGTCTGACCTTTTACAGCAGGTTTGACGTCAGCCTTAAAAAAACTTTCCTTCTTGGAAAGAACGCCAAACTTGATGCCACGGTGAGTGTGACCAATGCCCTTAACCAGACCAACATCTTCTATTTTGACAGGATTTCCTATACCCAGGTAAACCAGTTACCCATTATGCCCAGTGTTGGAGTAAGCATTACATTTTAATGTTGTAACAAAATTATCATCCCCGTTATGCAATTAGTCAGGAACTTGTTTCTTCTTGCAGTGCTTGCTCTCCTGCTGATCACGGGATGCCAGAAAGAAAGTACCACCACCCCTTCATCTGATGCCAGGGCAGCATTCACAGGCAACTGGAGTGTGGCGGAGACCTGGGTGAAATACAGTTATGAAGCCCGGATCGCAGCTGATACAAATTCAAAAACAGGGGTTCTTATTTATAACTTTGCCGGTATCGGACTGTCTTATCCACCGGCAAAAGCATTGGTTTCGGGCAATACCATAACGCTTGACCCGAACGAGGTCATAGGCAACGGCCTGGTTGTAAACGGTTCAGGCGTCCTCTCCGGCACTTCAACTATAAACTGGACGTATACGATAAACGACGGTGCCGACCTGAAGCATGTTACATCCACCTTCACAAGGCACTAAACCTTTGTTTTTTTAAGCCTGTTGATCCTCTGGATGACGGTATCGTAAATCCTTGTAAAATTAACGGCATCATTCTGGTAGTATCCCATATTCCTGATAAACTGGGATGAGGTTATATGATATTTCAGAAAAAGTTTCCTGTATGCCTCCTGGTTAAATTTACTGTCCACTTCCCCCCTGTTCCTTTCTACCATCAGTCCGCCTTCAAGCAAATGAACATCAACAAGAAGCGACATCATTTTTTTCTCGGGTATAACTGAGTCGGCAGGCAGGCTGCGGGCGATCTCAGGCTGCCCGGGTGAACTGCATGAAAAAAAAACAGTGACGAGGCAAGGAAGGATGAAAGCAAAAGGCTTCATTATTTCTTTCTTTCCTGGTATTCCTTATTAATTGCATCAACAATTGTGCTGGTAATATCAAGGGTGTCGTTTGCAATAAGGATCTCTCCCTCGCTCTTGTATCCCATGATATAATCAAACTTGTACGTCCTGTTAAAGCGTTTCAGAAAATTCGTCAGCGTGTCGGTCAGCTTCTGGTTCATCGCGATCTGCTGCTGGGTCATCATCTGGGTATACCTCTCCTTTTTTTCGACCAGCGCCTGCTGACGCTTCATCAGGATCTCATAGATCTGCTTGGCCTTGTCTTCGGAGATTACGTTTGCCTGCACTTTTTGCTGAAAGTCAGCTCCGTCCTTCTGAAGGCTCTCTTCTTCTTTTTTAAGTTCCGACTGCAGTTTGTTTACCGTTACTTCCAGGTCCTTTCTCAGGTTCCTGATCAGCTCATATCTTGTGTTAAGAGAATCAAGGTTGAGGTATACCACTGAGAGAGCTTTGCCCTTGGAGCTTTGCAACGCCATGGGGAGCTGCACAGTCTGTTCCTTTTTTGTAAGCACCATGATGTACAATACCACCAGGCCTGCAAGAAGTACAAGCCCAAGCACGGTGTTGATTGTAAATACAAAGAAAGGATGCTTCGCCACTGCCGGGGTTTCCTGAATTGTTTCAGCATGTTCAATAGCTGAATTTTCCTGAATTTCTTCAGGTTTGTTTGAATTTTCTTCCTGCATGATTTAATGTTTTAATTACCTAGTTCTGACATGAATTTGATACGCATAAGCCTGATCTCTTCTTCGGTAAACTCATCTTCCCCCAGTTCACGTAGGGCTTCATTGATGGAATCCGATTCGGCTTTGCGAAAGTACTCGAAAATTTCCTCCTGGTGGTATAGATCAACTACTTCGTCGATATAATAGTCAAGATCGATCTTGGTACCGGATCCGACTATGCTTTCAATTTCAACCAAGAGTTCAGCGAAGCTCAGGTTCTTGGCCAGTGCTATGTCTTCGAGAGCAATTTTACGGTCAATACTTCGGATGATATACACCTTGATGCCCGACTTGTTGACCACCGATTTGACGACCATGTCCATAGGCCGGATGATCTCGTTCTCCTCAACATATTCCTTGATGAGGTCAAGGAAGGGTTTGCCGTATTTATGCGCTTTTCCGCTTCCTACGCCGGTGATCTGCTTCAGCTCTTCGGCATTGATCGGGTATTGAATTGCCATATCCTCCAGTGAGGGATCCTGGAAGATCACAAATGGCGGAAGCTTTTCCTTACGGGCAATTTCCTTACGCAGGTCTTTCAGCAGGGCAAACAATGTCTTATCGGCAGTGCTGCTTTTCGCCCCCATGGCTTCCATCAGGTCTTCTTCCTCGGGGTTTTCGTAATCCCTGTCATCCATGAGCATCATGGAATAAGGATTCTTAAGAAATTCCTGGCCTTCGGGGCTGATCTTCAGGAGACCATAGTTTTCAATATCTTTTGAAAGCAGCCGTTCAATCAGGGCCTGCCTGATCACTGCATTCCAGAACTTCTCTTCCTTTGCAGCCCCCTTACCGAACTGCGGCAGCTTATTATGCTTGTATGACTTGATTGTGGCAGAATTCTTGCCGATGATGATATTGATCACATGTTTGTTCTTGAACTGCTGCTTAACAGCGAGAACAGTCTCAAGCACTACCTGAACATATTGTTTCCCTTCAAATTTTTTCCTCGGATGCATGCAATTGTCACAGTTCTGGCAATTTTCCTCCTTGAAGATCTCACCAAAATAATGGAGCAGCTGTTTGCGCCGGCAGACCGATGATTCACTGTAGGCAACCGTTTCAAGCAGAAGCTGTTTGGCGATCTCCTGCTCTGCCACTGATTTTCCTTTCAGGAACTTTTCGAGTTTCTGAATGTCCTCGTAGGCATAAAATGCGATACAGTTGCCTTCGCCGTCATCCCTGCCGGCACGCCCTGTTTCCTGGTAATATCCTTCGAGGCTTTTGGGCATGTCGTTATGAATGACATACCGTACGTCGGGTTTGTCGATGCCCATGCCAAAAGCTATAGTTGCCACGATCACATCCACTTCTTCCATCAGGAACTTATCCTGGTTCGACCGGCGGGTGGCTGCATCGAGGCCGGCGTGGTAAGGCAGAGCTTTGATCCCGTTCACCACCAGGGTGTCGGCCAGCTCTTCAACTTTTTTACGGCTCAGGCAGTAAACGATTCCAGACTTCCCCGCGTGCCCTTTGATATATTTAATAATGTCTTTGGATGCGTTTTTCGTTTTGGCCCTGACTTCATAATAGAGGTTGGGCCTGTTGAAGGATGCTTTGAATACAGTGGCATCCATCATATTGAGATTCTTCTGTATGTCCTGCTGAACCTTAGGAGTTGCTGTCGCCGTTAATGCGATCACAGGCACATCCTGCCCTATGGCCTGGATGATGGGCCTCAGCCTCCTGTATTCAGGCCTGAAGTCATGCCCCCATTCCGATATGCAATGCGCCTCATCAATGGCATAAAACGAAATACTGATATTCTTCAGGAATTCGATGTTCTCTTCCTTTGTTATCGTTTCGGGTGCTACATATAAAAGCTTGGTCCTGCCTTTGGTAACATCCTTTTTTACCTGCGTGATTTCCTGTTTGGTGAGTGAAGAGTTCATGAAATGAGCAACTTCTTCCTCAGTTCCGAAACTTCTCATCGAATCTACCTGATTTTTCATCAGGGCGATGAGAGGGGATACAATGATCGCAGTACCTGGAAGGACTAATGCAGGGAGCTGGTAACACAGCGATTTCCCGCCCCCGGTGGGCATAATAACGAATGTATCTTTTTTAGCCAGCAGATTATTTATAACAGCTTCCTGGCTACCTTTGAATCCACTAAAACCGAAAACCTTCTTTAAAACTTCATGCAGCTTATATGGGTCTTTGCTTACTGCCATCTAAAATTGATTAATTTCGTACTTTTGTGTGCCGAACGTTGATTCTTAATTTTTTACGTCCTATATACAAATATAAGCATAAACATCTCCAAATAACCAAAAAAAATTAAAAAAATTGTGTATTGAAAACATCTGATGCATTGAAACAGGTCGCTATCCGAACAATAAAGGATGAAGCAACCGCTATACAGAACCTGTCTAAGTCGGTCAATGATGATTTCCTGGAGTGTGTGCGGCGTATCATAAAATCAAAGGGAAGGGTTGTCGTTACAGGGATAGGAAAGTCGGCAATCGTAGGCCAGAAAATTGTAGCTACATTTAATTCCACGGGTACTCCTGCCATTTTCATGCATGCAGCAGATGCCATTCACGGCGACCTGGGCATAGTACAGAAAGATGATATCATTATCTGCCTTTCCAAAAGCGGGGAAACTCCCGAGATCAAAGTTCTGGTGCCCTTGCTCAAACAGCAGGGCAGCCTGCTTATTTCACTGGTGGGAAACACCGGCTCATACCTGGCCCTTCAGAGTGATTTTGTGATTGACACCACCGTTTCAAGAGAAGCATGCCCCAATAACCTTGCTCCTACTTCAAGCACTACCGCCCAGATGGTCATGGGTGATGCCCTGGCAGTATGCCTGCTTGAAGCCAGGGGGTTCACTGCCGGCGATTTCGCGAAATTTCATCCGGGCGGAGCCCTTGGCAAACAAATGTACCTGAAAGTTTCAGACCTCTATGTACACAACCAGAAACCATCGGTTAAAACGACCGATGACATCAAACAGGTGATCCTCGAAATATCCTCGAAAAGGCTGGGAGCCACTGCAGTCATAGAAAAAGGCAGAGTGGCAGGCATGATCACCGACGGCGATCTCAGGCGCATGCTTGAAAAAGGCGGTGAGTTCGGCAATTTGATGGCAAAGGATATCATGTCGCTGAACCCTAAGACCATTGAACCTTCGACCCTGGTGATCGACGCCCTGGGTATCATGCGTAAGAACAATATAACCCAGCTGCTGGTGGTCAACAAAACAACATATAAAGGTGTCATCCATCTTCATGACATCCTAAACGAAGGAATAATCTGATTACACATGGGAAAGAAAGTCGGGGAATTCAATGCATACAGGGAAAAGATGAATGAACGCATCCTTGGCCTGGATAACAAGGTGATCAAACGCATATATAATATTGACACCAATGCATATATGGAAGGAACACTTCCTGTAAGGACCAAGGAAATGCTGGGACTTGTGGCCTCTATGGTTCTTCGCTGCGACGATTGTGTGCGCTACCACCTGATCAAATGCTACGAACAAAAAGTGAGCCGGGAGGAGATGTCGGAGATATTTGCTATTGCCACCCTGGTTGGCGGTACCATCGTTATTCCCCATCTCAGAAGAGCGGTGGAATTCTGGGATGAACTTTCCGAAGATGAACCTGTGGGTTAACCTGTCAAACCGTATGCTTAAATTACCGGGGGCACGAAAGCTTGTGCCTCTTTGTTTTCTTTTAATTGCATTATTTCCCCTGGCAGCCTTCTCCCAGGTAACCAAGATCATGGGCCACGTGAAGGATTCAAAAACAGGTGAAGCCATTCCTTTTGTAAGCATTGTTCTCAAAGGCACAACGATCGGAACCCTGACCGATTTTAACGGAAATTATGCGTTGGAGTTCAAGTCAAAAGCCGACAGTTTATGGGCTTCAGTCCTGGGCTACAAAGGATCCACGAGAAAGATCAGCCTGCACCAGTTCCAGACTATCGACTTTGAACTCGAAGCCCGGCAGTATAACCTCCCGGAAGTAGTTGTTCGCTACAAAGGAAATCCGGCAGACGAAATAATTAAAAAGGTCATTGAGCATAAGGAAGCAAACATGCTGCAGTCGTTCGACACCTACCAGTATAAAA
The DNA here is from genome assembly GCA_037141915.1 of Bacteroidota bacterium. Classification (GTDB taxonomy): domain Bacteria; phylum Bacteroidota; class Bacteroidia; order Bacteroidales; family FEN-979; genus CAIRDP01. The sequence goes on from JBAXBP010000021.1 coordinate 13,557, forward strand.
CCTACACCAAGATCGAAGTTGACGCCAACAATATCAGCGACAAACTTAAAAGCAGGAAGATACTTAAGCCCTTTGACTGGGTGTGGAATTATGTCGACACATCGACTATCAACGGTAAATCCTACCTCCCTGTTTTTATCACGGAGACCATGAGTGAAGTTTATTACAGGAAAACACCCAAGACAAAAAAGGAGATCATCATGGCCAGCCGGCTTTCAGGGCTTGAGAACCAGAGCGTGTCGCAGTTCCTCGGGAACCTTTCACAGGAAGTTGATGTGTATAAGAATTATGTGCTGATTTTCGAGAAGAATTTTGTGAGTCCTGTGGCAGACTTCGGCCTGGATGCCTATAAATACTTTCTCGTTGACTCGGTATATGTGGGAAACAACTGGTGCTATCACCTGATGTTCAAACCGAAACGCCTGCAGGAACTCACTTTTACAGGAAATCTCTGGATCACCGACACCACTTTTGCAGTACGAAAGCTTGAAATGCGTATTGCCGGCGACGCCAATATCAATTTTGTGAACGACCTGGCGATAGCCCAGGAATATGAATGGACCGACAACCGCTACTGGCTGCTTAAAAAAGATAAATTTTCGGTGGATTTCAACATCGTCGCAAATGCCCATAAAATGATCGGTTTCTTCGCTCACCGCACAGTGCAGTATTCCGATTTCCAGTATGACATACCGGAAGCTGTAAAATTGCTTTCAAAGCCTACCAATGTCATTATTGAACCTGGCGCCGACAAAAAAGACGAGGCCTACTGGCAGGAGAACAGGCCTGAGAAACTCAATAAAACAGAGCAGGGCATATATAAAATGGTGGATTCGGTAAAGAACATGCCAATTTTTAAAACGTATGTGGATGTGATTTACGGGATAACAACAGGCTACCTGAGCTGGGGCAAGGTGGAACTCGGGCCTTACTTCAAGCTGTTCAGCTACAACGGGGTGGAAGGGGCAAGGTTCAGGATCGGAGGCAGGACATCAAACAGCTTTAGTAAAAAGATACAGCTGGAGGCATATGGAGCTTACGGGACGCTCGACGGGAAATTCAAAGGAGGGGGCGATATCCTGTATATGTTCAGTAAAAACCCCAGGAGGGATTTTTCGGCCGCATACAAATGGGATGTGGAACAGCTTGGCCTGAGCCCTAACGCATTTGCAACCGACAACATCCTTTCATCACTGTTCCATCGCGGGCCAAACAACAAGCTGACTATGGTGAGGGAGTACAAAATGGCTTATGAACATGAATGGTACAATGGGCTTATCAATACTCTTACCCTTACCCACCGTGAAGTTTTCCCATTGGGAATGACTCAGTTCGTAATTTTTCCCGATGGCTCTTCATCCCCCCAACTTAAAAGTTCCATATATACTTCCGAGATTAAGTTTGACACCCGTCTGTCGTGGCACGAGAAATTCGTTAATGCCGAATTCTACAGGTATACCATCAGTTCCAGCTATCCTATTATACTGATAAGTTTCGCTTATGGAATGCCAAATGCCTTTAAAAGTGATTATGAATATGAGAGGCTGCAGCTGAATATTCAGCAATGGTTTAATTTTTCAACCATCGGATGGTCAAAGTATAAGATCGAGATCGGCAAGATCTGGGGAACGCTTCCCTATCCCCTTCTCAGGAACCACGACGGCAACCAGACGTTCCTTTTCGACGAGGATGCAGCCAACCTGATGAATTATTATGAATTTGTAAGCGATGCCTGGTTCAGTTTTTATTTCACGCATCATTTTGACGGCCTTTTGTTCAATCATATCCCCGGAATCAGGAAGCTGAAATGGAGGGAGGTGGTGCATGTGCGCTGTGTTTACGGCACCCTGCAGTCGGGGAACGAAACTTACTCTCTTTTTCCTGATCAGATGCGACCTTTCGGGAGCACACCATACTGGGAAGCAGGAGCCGGCATAGAGAATATTTTCAGGATATTCAGGGTTGATGCGGTTTGGAGGATGACCCATCTTCATGACATCCAGAACCCCAATGTAACCAAATTCGGCCTTTTCGTTTCAATGAACTTCACCTTCTGAGGATTTTGTTTAATTTTGAATAAGATAAGAGAAAATACCCCTATGATACTTCGCACCGAGAAAATCATCAAGAAATACCGTCAAAGGACTGTTGTTAATGAGGTTTCCGTCGATCTAAATCAAGGTGAGATCGTGGGATTGCTCGGGCCGAACGGAGCCGGAAAGACTACCTCCTTTTACATTATAGTGGGACTGATAAAACCTTTTGCAGGCAAGGTGTACCTTGACGATATGGATATCACCAATGAACCCATGTACAAACGTGCGCAAAGAGGAATCAGTTATCTTCCTCAGGAAGCTTCGGTTTTCCGCAAATTAAGCGTTGAGGATAATATCAGGGCAATTCTTGAATTCACCGGGTTGAGCAAGGCAGGGCAGAAAGAACGCCTGGAAACCCTGCTTGATGAATTCGGCCTGCAGCATGTGAGGAAAAGCGAGGGCATAACCCTTTCGGGAGGAGAACGGCGGAGATGCGAGATCGCACGCTGCCTTGCTGTCGACCCCAAGTTCATCCTTCTTGATGAACCCTTTGCCGGAATTGACCCTATTGCTGTGGAAGACATACAGAACATCGTATCAAGACTCAAAGAAAAAAATATAGGTGTGCTCATCACCGACCACAATGTTCATGAAACGCTGACCATCACCGACAGGGCTTACTTGCTGTTCGAAGGATCCATACTGCGTGCAGGCACTTCAAGGGAACTTGCCGACGACCCGCATGTACGCAAGGTTTACCTGGGGGAGAACTTTGAGCTAAGATAAAAGGCGAAAAGCGAAATCGCTCGCATATTTACAACGCTGTCGCTTGCATCTTTACATCGCCGCTACGGTTTAGCGGAGCGATATGATGATAGGCTTCTACAGCCAATACCAAGCTCCTCACACCTGATGAGGCTTATGTAAAGTGCTTCGCTCACTACAATTTCGCTTTTCGCTTTTTAAATCTGCCTCTGGAATCCCAGCGAAAGTAACAGGTACAGCAAAATGATCAGAGGTATTGCATTCAGTGCAAACAACAATAACAGGACCAATGAAGAGATCAGCAGGATATAACTTTTCCTGTTTTCGGCCCAGCCAGTCGTCTTGAATTTGATTGAAAATATCTTAAAATCGGACACCAGAAGATAAGAAAAAAATACCGTAAGCATCGCAATCACCCTTGAACTTGCAAAGAATTCGCCCATGAAATCAAGTCTTATCACCGAATAAAGATGAGGCTGAAGAAAGATCACAAGAGGAATTGAAGCAAAAAATATAGCATTCGCCGGGGTGGGCAAACCAATGAAATTCACTTCCTGCCTCAGGTCGATGTTGAACTTGCCAAGCCGTAAGGCTGAACAGATCGGGATCAGCATTGCAAAATAAGGGGTGATATGCATCCTGTCAAGTGCATTGCAGCTGCCTGCGCAGTTTGCCGAAAGCAGGTTAAAAACTATAATGCCGGGGGCCACCCCGAAAGAAACCACATCAGCCAGTGAATCCAGCTGCTTTCCAAGTTCCGACCGGGCATCCAGCAACCTGGCCATGGTCCCGTCAAGGAAATCGAATACTGCGGCAATAAAAATGAAGACTGCCGCCCACACCACCTGTCCCGACAAAATGGATGTTATGGACAACATACCACTGGTGAGGTTGAGGAGCGTAATGGAATTGGGGATATAATACTTGAATTTCATAAATGCAAAATTACATTTTTTAAGATGCAATCGATGTGCACCGTTTTGCCGTTCGCTAAGGTTTTTTTCCTACTTTTGCGCCCGCACAACTAAACAAAAGTACTATGAAAAATTTTTACAAACTACTCTTTCTGGCAGCTTTTTTGCTGCTGTTCAGTTCAAATTCCATTGCCCAGTTCACGATTTCCGGTGAATTCAGGCCCAGGGCCGAATACCGTGACGGGTACACGAAACTCAGGGATTCCACCCAGTCTGCTTACGGGGATATACTCGGGCGCACCCGACTGATCTTCGACTACAAATCCGATAAGTTCATCACGCGGTTTTCACTTCAGCATGCTTATGTTTTCGGTGAAAACAACTTTTCAAACAGCGACACCGTCAGGAACAACACGGTGAACATCTTCGAAGCCTGGTTTAAGTACAGTTTCATGGATAATTTCGCTATCCGTGTTGGCCGTATTGCCCTGTCGTACGACGACCAGCGGCTTATTGGTTATAACAACTGGAGGCCCCAGGGCTCTGCTCATGACATCGTAGGATTCCAATGGGGGGCACCGAAGCACTCCTACCAGGGAGATTTCAGTTTTGCAGTGAACAACGCAGCCCCCGCAGGCGCATTCCTTTCAAACTACAGCATGAAGAATTACAAATACATGGGTTACGTATGGAACCAGATGAGCTTTTTCAAAGACATGCTGAAAGTATCTGTGATGGGGGTGGTCGATGCATTCCAGCTTCCGCTGCAATACAAATCAGTCAACAAATATGATACACTCTGGGTCCATAACAACAAAGACTCCATCATTGGCCATACGATAGTAAAAACCACAAGCCAGGTTCCCATCACAGGACCCGACCAGGTTTACGCCAGGTATACTGTCGGAGCAAATATTTGGTTCAACTGGAAAAACCTTGGTGTTTTTGCCAGCGGTTATTACCAGGGCGGCCATATCCAGGACGGTCGCAAGGTGGCAGCTTATATGTGGGCAGTGAATGTTTCATACCAGATAGTAAAGCCCTTTAGACTCCTTGTAGGCTGTGAACAGCTCAGCGGAACAAACAACGATCCCACTCTCGCAGCCAATGTTGCGAAGAAAGTCACCAGTTTCAACACCCTGTACGGAACAGCCCACCAGCTCTATGGTTACATGGACATGTTCAACAGCATGCTTTCGACAACGCCGAATTATCCCGGGCTGAACCAGCTTTACGCACGCGGTACAGTGAATTTCAGCAAGGTGACCTCCCTGGAGGCAACCTGGAGGTACTTCAGCCTTGGTTACCAGTACCTGACCGATATGAAAACAAAAGTCGGGCAGAACCTCGGATCTGAACTTGACCTTATGTTCCTTTACAAACCCCTGCCCAACGTGGAATTGAATGCAGCTTACTGCTACTTCTTCCCCACTTCGGCAATGGAAAAACTGAACAACCTTGCAAGCTCAGTCAGGGGATCACAGTACGTTTACCTGATGATCACCTACAAACCGAAATTCTTTACCACCGAAAAGAATTAGTTTTATCTTTGAAACATCCGGCGGGTGCAGGCTTGATGCCTGACGCCGGGTGTTTTTTTTACCATAAATCCATCCTCATGATTTTGCCCGGCAGCATCAATATTTCTGATTACAACTACGATCTGCCTGCTGACCGCATCGCCCAGAAACCACCTTTTGAAAGGGATGCCTCAAGACTGCTGGTCTTCCGTGACGGGCATAGCTCCGACGAACAGTTTTCGGGTATCTACCGCTTGATCCCCGAAGGGAGCACCCTCGTATTTAACGATACAAAGGTGGTCCGCGCAAGGCTGATATTTACAAAATCCACCGGCGGACTCATTGAGATCTTCTGCCTTGAACCCCTTACCCCTTCCACCGACCTTCAGATGGCCTTCAGTCAAAGAGGCAGTTCCAGCTGGAGCTGCCTTGTCGGGAATTCAAAAAAATGGAAAAATGAAATTCTTGTAATGCATGCGGATGACAAAGGTGGCTGGCTTAAAGCTGAACGAAAGGCAAGTCTCGGCGACGGGTGCTTCGAGATAGCATTCAGCTGGGCTCCTGCAAGCCTGTCGTTTTCGGAAGTGCTTGCAGCTGCAGGGAAAGTTCCGCTTCCGCCATATATTATAAGGGAACCTGCCGATGATGACATTGACCGCTACCAGACTGTTTATGCAAAACATGAAGGATCAGTTGCAGCTCCTACGGCAGGACTGCATTTCACAAAAGCAATCCTGAAACGCCTGGAGGCGGGGAAATGCATGGAACTTGGAGTTACCCTTCACGTGGGGCTCGGTACGTTCAGGCCAGTTAACGTAGCCGACATCCGTGAGCATATCATGCACCGTGAAGCCATTTCGGTAGAGTTGTCCACCCTTAAGGCCCTGAAGAGCAGGCTTGGCCACCCGGTTATTGCCGTTGGAACCACCTCGGCACGCACACTTGAAAGCCTTTACTGGCTCGGCGTAAAGGCATTGGCACATCCACATACAGAAACTTTAACAGTAGATCAGTGGGACCCTTACGAAATGGCCAGCTCTGAACTTCCAGGCCCGGCGGAAGCCCTGGATGCACTGGTTTCGTTTTTAGAAAGCAAAGGGCTTGACAAATACCAGGGAAGTACCAGCCTTATCATTGTCCCGGGATATCGTTTCAGGATTGTAAACAACCTTATCACAAACTTTCATATGCCGCAAAGCACCCTCCTTCTGCTCATAGCGGCATTTACAGGAGAGGCCTGGAAAGATGCATATTCACACGCACTTGCAAACAACTACCGCTTCCTTAGTTATGGTGACGCCTGCATGTTTTTTAGAAAATAAAAATACCATCTTTATAATTCTTTGTTTACTTTTGTTCTTCAAATTCAGGAAATCATGACTTTAGGCATTTTATTGATTTTTGGACTGGGCTCTCAGGAAATTATTTTCATTGCCCTGATAATTTTGCTTCTTTTCGGCGGATCCAAGATCCCTGAACTTATGAAAGGCATCGGCAAAGGCGTCAAAAGCTTTAAAGACGGTATGGCCGGAATAGAGGACGAACTTTCATCAGACAATAAAAAAGACCAGGCAAAAGACACTACCAAACCGGAAGAGAAAAAATAACCCGGTTTCCCTTTTTTTAAAGGCATCCATGCTGCAGTTTTTCTGCAAAATGTGGATGCCTTTTTTATTTGCCTTACAACCCACCGGCTGTGAATAGTTTAACAGTATTTGGAAACAGTCTGAATATAAATTTATAAAATATTTTTGAATCGCTTTGGTATCACCAAATAAATGTATTTACCTTTGTCGATATTTGCACAGAACCCCTATTATTCCCTCAATTTATGAAAAAGCTACTGATCTTAGGCGCAGGTACCGGCGGTACCATTATGGCCAACAAAATGCGAAAACTCCTTGAGCGTGACGAATGGGAAATCACCATCGTCGACCAGCACAAAACCCATTATTATCAGCCGGGTTTTTTATTCATGCCCTTTGGTTATTACAGCAAGCATGATGTAGTAAAACCCAAGACGAGCTTCATCCCTTACGGAGTAAATGTGATCTTCCAGGAAATCGAGAAGATCGATGCCCAGGCAAATGCTGTCCAACTGAAAGACGGCACTAAGCTCAGGTATGACTTCCTGGTCATAGCAACAGGGACCCGCACAGCCCCCGAGGAAACCCCCGGGTTGCAGGGCCCGCTGTGGCATAAGCAGATCTTTGATTTCTACACCTATGAAGGTGCCGCCGCCCTGGCCGGCTTTTTCAAAACATGGAAAGGTAAAGAACTTGTGCTGAACATTGCAGATATGCCGATCAAGTGCCCGGTAGCTCCATTGGAATTCGTCATGTTTGCCGATGCATTTTTTACAGAAAGGGGTCTGAGGAACGATATCAATATCACTTATGTGACCCCGCTTTCGGGAGCCTTTACAAAGCCTCGAGCTTCGAAGGTCCTGGGAGAACTGCTGGTTCAGAAAAACATTAACATAGTACCTGATTTCTATATAGAAAGGGTTGACAATGATAAGAAGGCTATTGTTTCCTACGACGAACGTGAGATCCCGTTTGACTGCCTGATCACTGTCCCTGTTCATAAAGGTGATCCCCTGATCGGCCGCAGCGGTCTCGGCGATGAAATGGACTTTGTGAAAGCCGATAAATACACCCTTCAGCAGGTTAACTTTCCCAATATTTTCGTGATCGGGGATGCAGGGAATTTCCCTACATCAAAAGCCGGTTCGGTAGTCCACTTTCAGGCTGACGTGCTTACCGAAAACCTGCTTTGCGCAATCGAGAACAGGCCGCTTACCGACAAGTTCGACGGGCATTCAAACTGCTATATCGAAACAGGTTTCGGCAAGGGTGCACTCATCGATTTTAACTACGATACAGAACCTTTGCCCGGTTCATTTCCTTTCCCCGGGATCGGACCCTTCGGACTTCTTAAGGAAACGCGCACAAATCATTACGGAAAACTCATGTTCCGCTGGATCTACTGGCATATCCTTCTTAAAGGAAAGGAAATGCCCATTGACTCCAAGATGACCATGGCAGGTAAAAAAATGTAAAAACCGGATTATGGCTGAAAAAGAATTACAGGAGCAAATGAATGAGCTCCATCAGAAAATGGACATGATCCTGGAATATGTTTCACTGCAGAACCAGAACAGGGAGGAAATCGACGATTTTGTTGAGGATGCAGGGATCATTGTCAAGGATGTGGTAAGGCATACCTCCGGCATGCTCGAAAATGCACAGGTTGAACTCGACCATGTCGATCTTCCCGGACTCATGATCAAAGTACTTCAGAACCTGGGCACCTTCCATGAAATGTTTGAAATGATGGAAAGTGCGAAAGATTTCATGAAGGATGTAACCCCTGTCCTTCACCAGGTTGGCCTTGATGCCGTAAATAAAATGAACGAGCTGGACCGTAAGGGATATTTTGAATATATTGTGGAACTTGGTAATTTCGTTGACAAGTGGGTGCAGACATTCACAAAAGACGATCTGATCAGGCTTCAAAGCAACCTTGAGAACATTGCGGGCATGATCAGGAATCTTACCGATCCCGGGCTTATGAAGGGCCTTAACAATATGACTAGAGTGCTTGCTGAAGTTAAACCGGATGACAAACTTGACAATAAATCCCTGTTTGGCTTGTTTAAACAGCTGAACTCGCCTGAGGTAAGGAAGTCACTGTCGTATTCACTAAGGCTGGTCAAGGAAATAGCGAAATAATGTACAATGTACCATGTACCATGTACAAATAAAAAAGGTTTCTTCAATTTGTACATTGTACATTGTAAATGGTACATTTACACAGGGTTTAAAAGAAAATCACATATATAACAAGGTTAAAAATCAATTAAACGATCAAAACAATGGCACAGAAAGTTTTTGCTGGAATCAGCGTAGATGTAAACGATGAAGGTTATATGACCGACCGCACTCAATGGACAAAAGACATTGCCCGGGAAATTGCCAAGGAAGAAGGCATTGAGCTCACCGATAAGCATTACCCGGTAATAGAATTCCTCCGTGAAAGGCATGCAAAAGGCGAAAGTCTCACGATCAGGTCGGTAGGGACCAGTGGTTTTATTGATATCAAGGGATTCTACCAGCTTTTTCCCGGGGCTCCCATGAAAAAAGCCGCTAAGATATCAGGTATTCCAAAACCCGCTTCCTGCGTTTAACAATCACAACACTAATAACAACGAACAATGACAAAAGAAGAATTTCCCCTGAAAAAAGTTTGCATTATCTGTGCAAAAGGCACCATAGAGGATGTTTATGCAACCCTGGTGATGAGTAACGGTGCAGTTATGGAAGGTATTGAAACCAGGATATTTTTCACTTTCTTCGGACTTGATGCGATCACGAAAAAACAGATGAACAGCCTGCATACCGGCACTATTGGCAATCCGGCAATGCGTATGCCCGGCGGACTGCCTTTCCCTACTCTGCTTGGCATGTTGCCCGGAGTGGAAGCCGGTGTATCTGCCATGATGAAAAGCCAGATGGAAGCCCTTGACATCCCTCCGGTACAGGAATTTCTTGAAATGATCGAGGCAGGCGGAGGCGAAGTTTATGCATGTAAACTGGCTATGGACATGTTCAAGCTCAAGAAGGAAGACCTTTGGGATGGAGTTAAGGCAGTGCTCACCGTTGGTGAGTTCTATGAAATGTGCGGCGGCCTCCAGACCCAGATCATCTTTACATAAAAATGACCAGGCACCGGGTGCCTGGTCATTTTTTTCAGCATTTTCGTACCTTCGTTCCATGAATTACTCTAACAGCTACAATGGACTGCAGGAGGCGCTTTCGGCCGGCCTGCCAGAGGTCGAATTCGACGGGATGGTAATCAACCGCACTGAATTCAGGTCCCTGTCGCACGGCCTGCTTCCAGGCAACCAGCACTACCACTGCAAAAAGCACGACAAGGATATCTCTTATCCTGTCTCGTATTTCAATGACATCGGGACTTTGCACGACGACATCCACATTACCGATGCTTTCGTTGAAGAAAACAGGCATTTTACCATGCATATGATGAGGCCTGCGGGAAGCGGAAAAGCTAAGAACTTTACCTTGCTGTTTCATGGTTTTAATGAGAAGAACTGGAGCAAGTATCTTCCCTGGGCAAAGGCCATCTGCCTTCACACCAACAGCATGGTCGTGATGTACCCCATCGCCTTCCATATGCAGCGCGGCCCTTCCCAATGGAACGATAAACGAAAAATGTTCGCAAGCAGCGAAGCCCGCAAGCAAAGATTTCCGAATATCATCCATTCTTCCCTTACCAATGTTGCCATAAGCATGAGGCTGCATTCAATGCCGCAAAGGTTTATCTGGTCGGGATTGCAGACGTATTACGACGTGATCCAGTTCATAGAGGAATGCAGGGAAGGAAAACACGAATATATTAACCCGGGGTTTTCGTTCAATATTTTTGCTTATTCTGTAGGCGGATTACTTGCTGAAATCCTTAAACTGACAAACCATAATGATTATTTCGGGAGGACCAAAGTATGCCTGTTTTGCAGCGGGGCAGTCTTTAACAGGCTTTCACCCGTAAGCAAATATATCCTCGACAGCGAGGCAAACGTAGCCTTGTATTCTTACCTCGTGGAGCATTTCGACAGCTTCCTGAAAAAGGACCCTTTGCTGAAGCATTTTATTGAAGAGGACCATCCCGAAGGCAAGACCTTCAGGGCTATGCTTGACTATGCGAAAATGAGGGATTTCAGGGAAGGCCTCTTCCGAAGATATGCAAAGGATTTTTATGCCATTAGCCTGAAAAAAGATACCGTGATCCAGTCATTTGAGATCATCAATACCCTGCAGGGAGCTTTCCGGGATATTCCAATCCCTGTGGAGGAACTCGATTTTGAACACCACTATACCCACGAAAATCCATTTCCGCTAAGTGTTTCTGAAGCCCCCCTGATCGACAGGAACTTTGAAATGATATTTGAAAAGGTTGGAAGATTTATGATGGGATAAGATCCTGGAAGAAAAATCTTTCATCTCGGAGAACAACCTCGCCCGGGGTAAACTCAATCTTATTCCTGAACAGGGGTCCCTGAAAAACGAAAGAATGGAATTCGCCATTCTCACCGCATGGATCCACGCCCTGCGGGAGGTCGTTAAGAAATTGCTGATCGAACATCCGCCCCGCGAAACTTTTATCAAGCACATTTGAATCTATGCAGGTGATCACTGCCCTGAACCCTTTCTCAATGAAGCTCCGGGTTAGTTCGGCAGTGTTCATGTTCCAAAGAGGGAAGATGGCGCTCATGCCTGCTTTCGCCAGGTTTTGTTCACGGTACGCCCTTAAATCCTCAAGGAAAATATCACCGAAAACAACCGATGCAATTCCCTGTTCCTTATATTCAAGCAATGCCTCCTTCATGTTCTTCTCATATTCCTCATTGGTTGCCTGGGTGGTGATGCTGACTATTTTCAGAGGAATGTTAAGCGAGGCTGCCTGTTGTTCAAGCAGTACCCGCCTTACTCCATGCATGCTTATTCGGTCATACCCTGAAGTTACAGTTGTAAGCAGGGCTGCAATTTCGCAAGAATGCTTTTGCCGGAGCTCATAAAGCGCCATTGCGGAATCCTTGCCCCCGCTCCAGGAAAATAGAAATGATTCTGCTGGTATCAAAACAATTGCTTAAACAGGACGAAGTGTAAAATTAATCATCCTTCACTCATATTTGTACATTGTACATTCTTTCATCCGTTCCTGCTGATCTGCTGCAGAAGATCCAGGTCGTTGATCTGAACATGACGCTCATCAACCGACAGTATTCCGTCGTCTTTTAACTTCAGCAACACCCTGGTTGCGCTTTCCCTTGAAATGCCTATAAGATCGGCCAGCTCCTGCCTGGTAAAAGGAATTTCGAACTCCTGTGCCTCGTAGATTATCCTTGCAAAATACAGGAGGGCGTCGGCCACCTTGCCATACGTCTTTTTCTGCGACTGGCTCATGAACCTGTGGAAATTATTAAGGCTGTCGCGGGATACGGAAACCAGGATCTGGTATGCAAATTCGCCATTCTCCCTGATCAGTTTATTGAAAATGCTGATGTCAATATAGCAAACCCTGATGTCCTCCAGGGCGGCGTAAGAATAATGATTTACCCTGTCACCAAATAAGGATGGCAATCCCAGGTAGCTGAATTTCTTGACGATCTGAAGAATCTGTTCTTTCTGGGTTGAAGTTCTTACATATTCTTTGACCAAACCCGATTTCAGGTATATAATGTTGGAGTTTAAAGAACCTTCATGAATGATGATATCTCCTTTTTTAAATTCGGCTTCCCTGCTATTTTCATTAACTTTGTCAAGCTCAGCTGCATTAAGTACGGCTGCTGCACAGGATTTTACCTTGCATTCACGGCAGGGGATTTTTAGAGGCAGGGGATCGGGGAACATTTTCTTTTAAAAACTTAGAATTTTGCCCACAAAGATGCGCAAAATTTCACATACATTGTGTGATATTCGTCACATTAATTAAAGATACTTAACACATTATTATGACTAACTGGCAATGATTATACGTTGCCATTATCATATTTTCACGTATCGAGTATCACGCCTCAACCTTCTCAAACTGCACATGGTCTTGGTAATTTTGACCTCATGAATTCAGACTTCCGTTCAATTGAACCAATTATGGGGTTTGAGTAAACGAAAAGACCTATGAAAGCAGCAATTCCAACCAATGATGGATTAATGATGGCATCTTCCTTCGAGGAGGCAAGGGGGTTTCTTGTTCTGAATATTGAGTTAGGTAAAGTAATAAAAGAAGAGATGATAGGGAGCAACGCGGGAAGAAGTTCAACTGCCGGAAACGTTTTTGACCTGTTAAACGATTGCACAGCGGTTCTTACTGGCAATATCACTGATGCTTCGAAAACAATTCTTGAAAATAGGAATATTTCAGTTATTGCCAGCCAGGACAGTATCATCACCAACGTCATCATGAATTACCTCGGCCATGAGGTCGGAAAAGTAGCCGACACTTGTTGTTGTCCGTGATGAGATAATCCTGATATGAACCTCGAATCTTACTTCAAACCATTTCGCATTGAAACCATTGGTAACGAGCACAAGTACGTTACCCAGTATGGCCTGCAAAAGATGGTTTACGCCGACTGGATAGCCAGCGGACGTTTATATTGGCCCATAGAAAATGTTATTACTGACAGGATTGGCCCTTTTGTTGGCAATACTCATACAGAGACCAGCGAAAACGGAAAACTGATGACCCGGGCATATAACCTGGCGCATGAGAATATCAAACAGCATGTTAACGCCGGGCCCCAGGATGTGATACTGACCACGGGCTTTGGTATGACTTCCGCAGTGGTCAAATTTCAGAGGATACTCGGTTTAAAATCCTGCACTCTGATTTCCGACACCGGGTGCCTGAGGGAAAACACCAGGCCGGTGATCTTCATCTCCCATATGGAGCATCATTCCAATCATACTTCCTGGTATGAAACAGTGGCTGACGTTGTGGTTATTGAGCCGGGGAAAGACCTGCTGTTCGACCTGAACCACCTGGAGGATGCCCTGAAACTGTATCATGGGAAACAACAACTGATCGGATCATTCACTGCCTGTTCCAATGTTACCGGGATCAGGACACCCGTGCACGAGATCGCAGCTTTGATGCATAAATACGGAGGCAAGGTATTTATTGACTATGCGGCGTCCGCACCCTACGACGATATCAATATGCATCCTGCCAACCCTGAAGAATCACTTGATGCAATTTACTTTTCCCCTCATAAGTTCCTCGGTGGGCCCGGTTCTTCGGGCGTGCTGATTTTTAACTCTGCTCTCTATAAAAACAAGGTACCCGATCAGCCGGGTGGCGGCACCGTCGATTGGACAAATGCCTGGGGGGAATACAAGTTCATAGATGATATTGAAGTGAGGGAGGACGGCGGGACCCCGGGCTTCCTGCAGGCCATGCGTGCCGCTCTGAGCATTGACCTGAAGAACAAGATGGGGGTCGACATGATCAGAAAACGTGAAGAAGAACTCCTTTTGCTTGCGTTCAGAGGCCTAAAACCCATCCATGGCTTGCATATCCTTGCAGAAAATACCACCGACAGGCTGGGAGTAATTTCATTTTATCTTGAAAACATCCATTATAACCTTGTTGTATCATTGCTCAGCGACCGTTTCGGCATCCAGGTGAGGGGCGGTTGCGCCTGCGCAGGTACTTACGGCCATTACCTGCTGGATGTAAGTCATGAGAAATCAAAACAGATCACCGACAGGATCTCTAATGGCGATCTCTCACAGAAACCAGGCTGGATAAGGCTTTCGCTTCATCCGACCATGAAGGACGAAGAAATACAATTTATAACCGATGCCATTGGCCAGGTTGGAAGGAACCACAAGGAATGGGTTCAGGATTATACTTATAACAAGCATACCAACGAATTTATTTTGAATAAAACACATAATGACAGCATTAATATAAATAGCTGGCTGTCACTAAAAAGTTAAAATCATGCCAACACTTGAAATTGAAGGAAAAACATTTAATGTTGACGGGGACGGGTTTCTTTCCAGCCCGGAGATCTGGACTGAAGAGGTGGCAAAGCTTTTCGCAAAGTACGACGGGATCAACGAAATGAATGAAAAACATTGGGCCATTGTAAAGCTCATCCGCAGGAATTGGGAAGAAAAAGCGATGGCCCCTATGGTTCGCACTCTCTGCCAGGAGAGCGGTGTCAAACTCCGTGAGATCTATGAATTATTTCCGCTCGGACCTGCAAGGGGAGCCTGCCGTATCGCCGGGCTGCCGAAACCTGATGGTTGCGTGTAAAACTGTTTCAAGCCTATGCCCTGGTATCAGTTGATAAGCCTTGTGGCTTTCCTCATTTGTGCTTGCATTCTTTTGTTTCATCTTTTCCGCCTCTTCCGGCTTGGATCACCTGAAGATTTTGCGCCTCCTGCCGGTAATGTAAAGGAAGCAACGCTGTATTCATTCACCGGGGCTATGAGCCCGTTAAAAAAGGAATCAGCCTTTCTGCACCTGCCCACGTATACTGCAGGCATTATCTATCACCTCGGGACTTTCATCTCTTTGTTCCTTATGTTCTTTATGTGGGCGGATTTTGTTTTCCCAAAACCCCTGGCCGGGGGTTTAGCCTCTTTCATGCTGATCTCTTCCGGATGTGGTGCCTCGATCCTCATCAAACGATTTGTGAATCAAGGTCTCAGGCATCTCTCCAGTCCGGATGACTATATTTCGAATATCCTTGTGACAGCTTTCCAGGTCATATCCGGTTTGATCTTATTGTTTCCCGGTCTTTTTGCATCGGCATACTTTATAATTGCAGCTCTTTTACTTCTTTACATTCCTGTTGGCAAACTTAAACACCTGCTCTATTTTTTCTTTGCCAGGATGCAACTGGGATTTTTCTTCGGCAGCCGGGGCGTTTGGCCTCCGCAATCAAATACTATAAACCCCGGCAAGCCCCGGCCCAAAGTTCCGCCCCAGGGCGGGGAATTAACCAGGAGAGATTAAAAACATGCCCTGATCCATGGAAAAAGCTCTGATTGAAAAAGGATTAACAGTTTTTGAAGATGTCCATGATGCCAGGTTGTTGACCCATCTGAACAGCTGCGTGCACTGCGGCTTATGCGCAGAGTCATGCATATATTTCAAGGCTATCGGTGACGATCGTTTTACTCCTGCAAGAAAAGTCGATCTTGTTTCTTCAGTTTATCGCAGGTACTGCACCTTCACTGGCCGTCATGCTCCCTGGCTTGTCAATGCACGCGAACTGGATGATGAAACCAGCAAAGAGATGGTTGACCTTCTGTTCGGCGCCTGCACCATGTGCGGCCGCTGCACTATGCACTGCTCCATAGGGGTGGATATTGCCTATGTTGTAAGGATAGGAAGGACCATGCTTTCGAACATGGGAATGGTCCCCGGCAGTTTGCAGTCGACTGTAAAAGCTGCTGTTGAAACAGGTAACAATATGGGAATCCCGGTAAATGAGTATGTGGATACCCTGAAATGGATGGAAGAAGAACTTGCCGATGAGCTGAACTCAAAAGAAGCAAGGATCCCCATTGACGAACCCGGTAAAAGGATACTTTACACCCTTAATCCAAGGGAGCCGAAGTTCTTCCCCCTTTCGATCAGCGCAATGGCAAAGATCTTTTATGCCGCAGGGGAAAGCTGGACTCTTTCCTCAGCGATGTACGATATTACCAATTATGCCTATTTCTCGGGAAACCAGGCTGAAGCCAAGCTGATCGCAAAACGATTGTGGGATGAGATGGATAAATTGGATGCATCCACTCTTATACTCGCTGAGTGCGGCCATGGCTCAAGAGCCCTGCGCTGGGAATCTCCCAATTATCTTCAGAACCACTTTCCTTTCGGGGTTAAAACTTCAGTTGAGTTGATTGCAGGTTATTTAAGGGAAGGACGTATCAGGCTTGACAAGGAAAAATTCAAGGAAGCTGTCACCCTGCATGACCCCTGCAACCTGGTAAGAAACGGAGGGATCTGCAATGACCAGCGGTTTATCCTGAATGAATTCATCAGCGATTTCAGGGAAATGGCACCGTATGGAACCGAAAATTAATGTTGCGGGGGCGGGGGCGGACAACTTGCCATGAGCGAATACAATGAAAGAAGGATGAAGACCG
>JBAXBP010000022.1:0-30210 GCA_037141915.1 Bacteroidota bacterium
GATAGAAAGTGAATAAGACTTCCGTTAAAACGGTTTTAAAGCGAAAATAGCACATCCGGCCAAGCTTATGGAGCTTTTCGATCTTTTCCTGTCCGCCGCCCAGCTCTGCAGCCTTGTTGCGGTTATCGAATTCTTCTAATTTTTTTTCCAGTGAAATCATGTGTCAAAATTTAAACTATTCCAGTTTCATCATAAGTTGATGTGCGTCGACAGTATCGCCTTCTTTTACAAGTATTTCGAGTACGGTCTTGTCGTGGCTGGCCTTGAATTCGCTCTGCATTTTCATGGCTTCCACAACCACCAGGGTCTGGCCGGCGATTACCTGCTCCCCGACCTTTACCGGGATCTTCACCACTTTGCCGGGCATGGGAGAAACGACAGTATTCTCTTCTTCGGCATCCGGTCCCTGTTTTCGGCTGCTGATATATTTGGATTCCGCATCAACGATCTCCACGTTGAAGGTCTTGGCAAAGGTATTGACAATGTAACTTTTGCTGGTCTCGCCTTCAATAAGCTCCACATTGTATGAATGCCCGTTGTAGACGATGGAATAAACTCCTTTCTCGACCATCACGATGTCGACATCATATTTATGCCCGTCAATATCGAGCAGGGCTTTATTTCCGTTCCTGCTGAGTATATTGATCTTTGCAGAGCGGTGTCCAAGATTTACTTCGTAGGCCATAGGTTTGAATTACAATGTACAATTCACGATTCACGGTTCACGGTTCACGGTTCACGGTTCACCGTTAAAGACGGAGGACGTTTCGTTTGCGTCCGAAGTCTTTCCAGTTGGAGCCAAGTTCGCCGGTATACTGCGGGGGCTGTATGCGTTCGAGTTTGGTGAGGTAGTCAATGAAAGCAGCCATGATGGCCATATCTTCACACTCAGTGCCGCAGGGGCGTGAGGCCAGCAGGAATCCTTCATTCTTCTCTATGAAGTGGGTGTTATAGTTTCCGCTGTTAAAATCGGGGGTGTCCATGATCTTTTCAAGGAATTTGATATTGGTCTTCACCCCGGTGATCTTATACTCATAAAGGGCCCGCTTCATACGTGCAATAGATTCGGGCCTTGTATTACCCCAGGAGATCAGCTTGGTGATCATGGGATCATAATATATCGGGATCTCATATCCTTCGTAAACATAACCGTCGCAACGGATACCCAGCCCGTGGGGTTCGGTGATATGCTTTATTGTCCCGGGATTGGGCATGAAATTATTATCGGGGTCTTCGGCATAGATCCTGCACTGGATAGCGTGGCCAGTCTGCCTCAGATCTTCCTGTTTGAAAGGAAGGGGGTTGCCGTTTGCGATATTGATCTGCTCCTTCACCAGGTCAACGCCAGCAACCCTTTCGGTAACCGGGTGTTCTACCTGGAGCCTGGTGTTCATTTCGAGAAAATAATACTCCAGGCTGTCGCTTACAATGAATTCGATAGTGCCTGCCCCTTTGTAATTCACCGCTTTGGCAGCTTTAACCGCCTTTTCACCCATTTCTTTCCTGAGTTCGGGGTTCATCAACGGCGAAGGAGTTTCCTCTATTACTTTCTGATGCCTTCTCTGGATTGAGCACTCCCTCTCAAAAAGGTGGACCGCATTTCCGTGATTATCGGCAAGTATTTGGAATTCAATATGATGAGGGGATTGTATGTATTTTTCAATATAGACCGAATCGTTGCCAAAGGCATTCATGGCTTCAGACCTGGCCATTCGAAAAGAAGATCCGACTTCCTCAATGACTTTTACAAGCCTCATGCCTTTACCCCCGCCGCCTGCCGATGCTTTGATCATTACGGGGAGACCTACCTCCTTTACGATCTCCAGGGCATGCTGTTCATCCCTGATCTTTTCGGTGGTGCCCGGGACGACAGGAACGCCTGCCGCGATCATGGTGAGGCGGGCCGTGATCTTGTCGCCCATGGTGGTTATGGCATAGGGATCAGGGCCTATAAAAATGATGCCTTCTTCCTGGCAGCGGCCGGCGAAAGCGGCATTTTCCGAGAGAAATCCGTATCCCGGATGTACCGCATCGGCTCCCGAGGCTTTAGCAGCCCCTATGATGGCTTCTATATTGAGGTAACTTTCACGCGATGGCGCCGGCCCGATATTATATGCTTCATCGGCATACCTTACATGCATGGAGTTACGGTCGGCATCCGAAAAAACAGCAACCGACCTGATTCCCATCTCACGGCATGAACGCATGACTCTTACTGCAATTTCACCTCGGTTTGCAACCAGTACTTTTTTGATCATTTGCACTTGATTAATCTGAAACAGGGCGCGAAATTACGACATATAATAATATACACGTCAATCTATGTATATGTAATCTATAAATTTCATTGTGAACAGGTTAACAGCTAGAAAATTTTTATCAACCACTTCCTAGAGCAAAGCATTTTTTCCGATCTTTGGGGCCTGTTACCAAATTTACCTGATGCGGCAGAAATTTAATTTCCTTTTCCTGGTTTTCATCCTGGTTTTATCTGCAGCATGCACGCATGAGAACCGGAAAGCAGAAAAACAAGCCGAACCTGCTCCCGTCCTTTCCGCTGTCGACACAAAGCGTTACAGCCAGCTTCTTTCGGACCTGGACGATCTCAAGTCCGATGATTGCCTGAAAAATGCATCGCTGGGATATTTCATCATCGACATCACCAGGCAGGACAATAAAACGGTTATTGCCGAATACGATCAAACGCGCGCCATGATGCCTGCTTCGACACTGAAGCTGTTTGTCACGGCCCCCGCCCTGGAGATCTTTGGCAATCCTGTCATCCCTGAGGTCACCGTAACCAACCAGCACAGCATAAACTGGAGGGCTTCGAAGCTGCTGCGCAAGATAGGGGGCAAACTCTACAACCATAACACCAAAGATGCAGGCGTGCAGGGGATACTGGAATTCTGGAAGGCAAAAGGGCTTGACACCAAAGGAATGTATTTTGAAGACGGCAACGGCTTATCGAGGAATAATGCCATTTCGCCAAAACAGCTGGTCGATGCCCTTTACATCATGACCAATTCGAAATATTACCTTCCTTTTTATGAATCCCTCCCGATAGCTGGACTCACCGGCACACTGCATAAAGCACTGAGGGGCACGGCCGCCGAAGGCAGGGTGAGGGCAAAGACCGGTACCATTGCAGGGGTTAAAAGTTTTGCAGGTTACGTAAAAAGCGTATCGGGCCGTGAATTGATCTTTTCTATCATTGTAAATGATTACACCTGCCGCACCAAGCTGATCAAAAAGAAACTCGAAGCTATCCTTCTGCGGATGGCGGAAGTGTAAACCCTGATATTCTCCCGAACCGGGTTGATCAAAAAACGAGACTATTTTACTGCGGATGACGGAAGTGTAATTCCCTATTTTTTAAATTTGTGCGATGTGGTTGCGGGCTGCGAGCAGTCGCGGGTCTTGGTTTCCTTGTCGCGGTAGTAATAGCTGTATTTCTTGCTGCAGGAGGCTGCTGCAAGGCCCAGGATGAGGACAATTACCAGTATTTTTTTACGGCTCATCGACCAGGGGTTCAGATATCAGGTATTATAAGAATGACTGGAGTTCATATAATTTACGGTACACCCCGTTGAGTTCGATGAGTGCCGTATGTGATCCCCTCTCAACTATTTCTCCTGCCTGGAGGACGATGATCTCGTCGGCAAACTGTATGGTTGAAAGCCTGTGTGCGATGACGATGGAGGTACGGTTTTTCATGAGGTTTTCGAGGGCCTGCTGCACCAGTCTTTCGCTTTCGGTGTCGAGTGCCGATGTGGCTTCGTCGAGTATCATGATGGGCGGGTTCTTGAGCACGGCCCGGGCTATGCTCAGCCTCTGCCTTTGTCCGCCCGAAAGTTTCGTCCCCCTGTCGCCTATGTTGGTCTGATAACCCAGCGGCATATTTTCAATAAATTCATGAGCATTCGCAACGCGGGCAGCAGCTACGACATCCTCTTCGGTAGCCGTCTCCATACCAAAAGCAATATTATTAAAAACGGTGTCATTGAACAGTATGGTCTCCTGCGAAACGATGCCCATAAGTCCTCTCAGGTCGTTGATGACCATGTTCCGGATAGGGATGCCGTCGATAAGAATATCGCCTTTGATGCAGTCGTAAAAACGGGGCATGAGGTCGACCATTGTGGATTTCCCTCCTCCCGAAGGCCCGACCAGGGCTATAGTTTTGCCTTTGGGGATCACCAGTTTGATGTCTTTGAGCACTTCCTCCTGTACATAGGCGAAAGAGACGTGTGAGAATTCAATCTCTTTATCAAATGATTTCTTGCTGACGGCCTGGGGTATCTGTTCTATCACTTCGGGTTCATTCATAACCTGCTCTATCCTGTCCATGGAGGCTGCGCCTTTCTGGAGGTTGTACCAGGCCTGGGTGATGGTCTTGGCGGGGTTTATAATCTGCGAGAAGATCACCATGTAGGTAAGGAATGTAGCTGCATCGAGGAGGTTACCGGGGGTGAAAACCAGCTGGCCTCCAAACCAGAGGACTATGCTGATGACGACGGCTCCGAGGAACTCGCTGAGAGGCGAGGCAAGGTCACGTTTGCGGTACAGCCTCACCATCAGGCGGTAGAAATGGTTGTTTGTCTTTGCGAACCTCTCGTTTGCAAAATCGATGGCGGTGAAAGCTTTAATGATCCTGAGTCCCGAGAGGGTTTCTTCAATAATTGAGAGGAGGACACCCATCTCACGCTGGCCTTTGTCGGAGGTCCGCTTTAGGCTTTTCCCGATCTGTCCGATGATCAGCCCTGATATCGGCAGCAGTATCAGTATGAATATAGTGAGCCTGGGGCTGATACCGAAGAGGACGGCCATGTATGCAAGGATGGCGATGGGGTCGCGGAAGAACATTTCGAGGGAGCTCATGATGCTCCATTCAACTTCCTGGACGTCGGTGGTCATTCTTGAAATGATATCGCCTTTGCGCTGCTCATTGTAATACCCCAGCGGCAGGATGAGCGCTTTATAGTAAAGCTGGCTGCGGAGATCCCTCACAACGCCGTTCCTTACGGTGGCCAGGAAGAACATGGCAAGGTAGCGGAAGAGGTTGCGGAGGAAGAACAGAACTACGATGGTGATGCTGATATACATCAGCATTTGTTTTTCGCCGCTCTCAACTATCATCTTTCCAAAGAAATAATTGAAGTTATCCTGGATAGATGAGAAGTTAAGCATCTTCGTAAGGTCGCCGAAAGAATGTGCATTTGAAAAGTTCATAGCCGGTGCGACAGGGACTACTTTCACTTTCTGAAAGAGCATGTTCAGTACCGGGATGAAGAGGGTGAAAGAGACCAGTGAAAACAGGGTCGAAAGAATGTTGAACAGGATGTTAAGACTGGCAAAAAGCCAGTAGGGCTTGGCAAATCCCAGTATCCTGAGCAGTTTTTTCATGATGGCAAATATATGAAATAAATATCAGGGAATATTACCTTTGTGCAATAATCAGGTTGAATGCATTTCAGGGTTACTTCCATCACAACAAAACTGTTGCTCCTTTACATGTTTGTGGGACTGGCTTCTGTCACCGCGGTGGGGATTTACTCGTTTTATTCGGCCCGCAATGCGATAGTAAAACGCACCATGGACCAGCTTATTTCGGTGAGGGCGGTAAAGAAGCAGCAAATCGAATACTTTTTTACCGAAAAGACCAGGAATCTTGAATTCCTGTCGAAGAGCAACGACATGAAGGTCTTTGTTGCAGGGACCCAGGGATTGGCTCCTTTGCCGAACGCCGGGAGCCGTGAGCCGGAAACCGTGAGCCGTGAGCCGGGAACCGGGAGCCGTGAGCCGGAAACCGTGAGCCGTGAGCCGGAAACCGGGAGCCGTGAGCCGGAAACCGTTAACCGGAAGGTGGGAGCCGGCGTTAATGAAGCCCTTAACAACATCCGTTTTTTTATCGGCTGTTATGGTTTCCCTGGCATTTTTCTTATCAGGGGAAGCCTTGACAAGCCATCGGTAATTTCGTTGAACGACAGCAATGCTGCCCTGTCTGCCGGGGAGTATTCCCGGTTCGTGCAATTATGGAGGTCAATGCAGGAGAATGATTCAATGGCTGTTATCGACCTGTTCAGGAGATCGGCCACCGATACTCTGCCTGCATGTTTCCTGGGCAGGGGTATCAGGGATGCATCCGGAAGGCTTGCCGCGGCAGTGATACTTGAAGTTTCTTCGCTCGACATCAACCGTATCATGCTGCAGAACAACAGCAGGATAGGCCTGGGGCAGAGCGGTGAAGCCTATTTGGTGGGCCATGATTTGCTGATGCGGTCAGAATCCCGTTTTATTCAGGGGTCGGTGCTTAAAACCAAGGTAAATTCACTGAGCGCGAAGAGGGCTATCTCTCACGGGACCGGCGCGCTTGTGACCCCCGATTACAGGAATATCAAAGTATTCAGCGCATACGAACCTATCAATGTGCAGGGGCTGAACTGGATCATTCTGGCCGAGATAGACTATGCCGAAAGCCTGATTCCTGTTGACAGGATAAGGAATGATATTGTGCTGGTTTCGCTGATCATTTCCCTTTTTATCCTGGCCATCGCCAGGCTCATCTCCATCATGATCACCCAACCCCTGATCCGTTTGAAGAATGCTGCACTCAAGGCAGGCCAGGGCGACTACAGCAGCAGGGTTGATGTGCGGTCGACTGACGAGATAGGAGCCCTGGCTCAGACTTTCAACACTATGATTGACAGGATCAGGGAGGAACGTTCGAGAAGGCTTTCGGCCATGTTCGACGGGCAGGAGATGGAAAGGCAGAGGGTTTCGAGAGAGCTTCACGACGGGCTGGGCCAGAAGCTCGTTGGTGCAAAGCTTCAGCTTGAAAACTGCGAAGGTGAGGACTTTAAATGTTTGCAAAAGACCTATGTGGAGATCAGGAATGTTTTCGGGTCGCTGATCGATGAAACAAGGCAGATCTCGAATGACCTCATGCCCCCGGCCCTTCATGAGCTGGGGCTGGCCAATGCACTTGAAAATTTATGCATTACTGCAGGCCGGCAGACCGGGATTGAGATTGGGTTTTATTCGCATGGTTTTAAAGGTTCCCCCGACGACAAGACCATGGTGTACCTATACAGGATGGGGCAGGAAGCGTTAAATAATGCAATCCGTCATTCAGGGGCTGAAGTCATCAACATGCAGCTTATTGAGAATAAAGAGAATCTCATCCTTATCATTGAAGACAATGGAAGCGGGTTCGAACAGAACCGGGGCTCTGCTGGCGGGAACGGGCTGTATAACATGAAGGAAAGGGCTGATATCCTCGGCGGGACTTTCAGTATTGAAACAGGCCCGGGAAAAGGAACGACAATCAGGGTTAAAATACCGAAACAGGCATGAACAGAAAGATCAGGGTCTTATTGGTGGATGATCACCAGATCATCCGCGATGGCCTCAGCAACATGATGCTGGAGGCGGGCGACATAGAAGTGTGCGGCTGTGCTGCCGATGCAGCTACTGCAATGGAGATGGCAGGGAAAACCAACCCCGACGTGGTTATAACCGATCTTTCGATGCCGGGCAGGTCAGGCATAGACCTGATCCGCAAGATGGCCGAGAAATTTCCTGCGATCAGGGTGCTGGTCCTTTCAATGTATGTGAGTGAGGATTACATTTTCAACGCCCTTAAGGCTGGTGCCAAAGGTTACCTTCCCAAGCAGGACACCACAAAGACCGAGCTTCTTAAAGCCGTAAGGACAGTGGCAGGCGGGGATGAATTTTTCAGCGATACCGCGGCACAGGTGATCTCAAAGCTGTATTCGCATAATGTGAGATCGGCAGGAAATCCCGAGTCGGCTGCACGCAAAGCCAATCTCACCTCCCGTGAGACCGAAATACTCAGGCTCTATACCGAGGGCCTGTCGAACCTCGAAATAGCCGATCGCCTGAACATCAGCATACGGACCGTGGAAACGCATAAGAACAACATCATGCAGAAGTACAATTTCAAGAGCACGGTCGAGATGGTGAAGTTCGCGATCCGCAATAACCTCGGGGAAGCTTGAGCCGTGAATCGTGAATCGTGAATCGTGAATCGTGAACCGTGAGCCGTGAACCGGTCGCGGCAAAATTACGTAAATCCCTTAGTTTTAATTCAGAACATTCAGTATTCCACAGTTAGCGGGGGTTTCCGTTATTTGCAACCTTACATGTTGCATTACTTGTCAGGGTTATTTTTCCCAGGCTTAAGAATATCACCTTAACGGATTAACAACTAAAAACTACAAAAATGTTAGAAACTGGTTCAACCGGCTTTATGCTGTTAGCCGCCAGCCTTGTCATGCTTATGACTCCCGGCCTGGCGATGTTTTACGGCGGTCTGGCAACCAAGCGAAACATCCTGGGTATCATGATCCAGAGTTTTGTTTCTCTTGGCTGGACGACCGTGTTATGGGTCACCTTCGGTTATTCGCTCTGCTTCAGCGGAGGCGACGGAGGCATTATCGGGAATCTCGATAAGGCTTTCCTTCGCGGCATTACTCCATCAACGATGTACAGCAACGGAAAGATCCCCGAGTATGTGTTCATCGCTTACCAGATGATGTTTGCAATCATCACTCCCGCCCTTATCACCGGGGCTTTCGTAAACCGCGTCAATTTCAAGGCGTATTTCATTTTCCTTACCGTATGGCAGGTCCTGGTTTATTACCCGTTCGTTCATATGATTTGGGGAAACGGCCTGCTGGCACATTGGGGAGTTCTTGATTTTGCAGGAGGCGTTGTGGTTCATGCCACTGCAGGTTTTGCGGCCCTTGCCTCGGTGCTTTATGTTGGTGCGCGCAATGATAAAAATTCAACTCCTAACAGCATCCCCCTGGTTGCAATCGGCAGCGGGCTTTTGTGGTTCGGCTGGTACGGTTTCAATGCAGGCAGCGAAGTAGCTGTTGACACGGTGACATCACTGGCTTTTCTGAATACCGACGTGGCCGCTTCTTTTGCAACGGTGGTTTGGCTTTTCCTTGAATGGTCGCATGCAAAGAAACCCAAGTTCGTAGGCCTTCTCACGGGTTCTATAGCGGGCCTGGCGACGATAACACCCTGTGCGGGATTCGTACCTCTCTGGTCAGCACCTCTCATTGGAGGAGCCGCAAGTATACTCTGTTACCTGGCCGTCCAGTTCAAAAATAAGATGAACTGGGACGACGCCCTTGATGTATGGGGTGTTCACGGTGTAGGCGGATTTCTTGGTACCATCCTCCTGGGTGTGTTCGCTGTGAAGACTGTGAACGCATCGGGAGCCGACGGTTTGCTTGCCGGCAACTCCATGTTTTTCCTGAAGCAGGTTGTTGCCGCAGCTGCAGGTGCAGCCTATGCTTTCGTATTCACCTATATCATGCTTATCATTATCAATTTCATCACGCCTGTAAAGGTCGATCCGGATGCTGAAAAGACCGGTCTTGACTATGCAATTCACGGGGAAAAAGCATACGACGAAGGAGCAATTTAACCTGTCTTTTCGGGTTAAAAGTCCGGACTGCGACCGCAGTCCGGACTTTTTATTTCCACGTTATCCGAATCTGTGTAATTTTACTGCATGCTGCCTGCAGGAAGCATCCCCAAACAAATAACGCCAATGCTTAAACGTATTCTTCTTCAAGCTCTGTTCCTGTTGCCGGTCCTGGCATTCTGCGGACCGGGCGACACCACTTTCGTTCAGGCTTTTACTTTCGGCTCCCAGCTTGACAGGAAATTCCTTTTTCCCGACTCTACCCACCGCTGGAACAAAATACTGATGTATTACACCCTGAAATGCAACCCGAACCAAACTCCATCTTGCGGGGAATGGGACTATCTCACGAACACTTACCTGTACAAGCCAACAGGCAAAAAGGACTCAACCAGGTACACACACCCCAGCTTCATATATAACGGGAATTCACCCGACTCCATGACCTGCATGAACCAGTTTTCATGGACTTATATTCCTTGGTTTGAATATTTCAACCAGACAGTCCCGCTTTTAACTGCAAAGATCGGCGACAGTACGGGTATATCAGGAACAGTATTTGGCAATCCTGCTCAAGACTCACGTTCACAGTTCCTGTGGAAAGCCTCTGAACTGCTAAACTCAGGGCTCACAGCCGGACAACTGACAGGGATACGGTTTAAACTTCAATCGGCAGGCAGCAAACTCCTCAAGCTGTCGATTCGCCTTAAAGCCACAACGATGGATTCACTCTGCGATTCGGTGTATGTGAACAACGGGTTCACCGAAGTATTCAAAAGGGATTTTAATTTTCCCGGGTCGGACTGGAGGGAAATCCCTTTTACCTACCCTTTCAACTGGGATGGGATCTCCAATATCGTGGCAGATATCAGCTATGCAAACCAGTCCCCGTTCCCGGGCCAGTCCAACACTGTATATACTGGACCCACATCCTTCACATCGTCACTGAATACGATAAACAAAGAGGCCTTCCTGAAACTCCGCGGCCAGGAGTACTTAAGCGTTCCTGCCTCTGCATTCCAGGGTATCGACAGCGCGATCACCATTTCGTTCTGGCAATACGGCGACCCCCTGCTCCAGCCCAGGAACAATACTCTTTTAGAAGGAGTCGACAGCAAAGGCCAGAGAGTGATCAACATCCACCTTCCATGGAGCGACGGCAATATATACTGGGATGCAGGAAGGGACTCTTCAGGCTATGACCGGGTCTGGTATAGCGCCGCATCTTCCATGTATAAAGGCCGATGGAACCACTGGGCTTTCACTAAAGATGTGAAAACACAGAGAATGAGAATCTACCTCAACGGCAACCTGTTTTTCAACCAGGGGAGCAAAACAAAAAGGATGAACGGGATCACAACATTCAACCTTGGCTGTCCGGGAAGCCCCACCGACTTGTTCTACCAAGGGAATATTGATGAATTCTGCGTTTGGAACAAAGCTCTTTCAGATACCGCGATCAGGTCGTTCATGTATCATGAGATTGATCCGGCAAATCCCGAATACCAGCACCTGCTGCTGTATTACAAATTCAATGAAGGCCAGGGGTTTATTGCGGCTGATTCAAGCGTTCATAATCACCCGGCTAAACTGATAGGATACCCTGAATGGCAGAGCTATAAAGGCAAAGAAAGGTTCAGGAAATTCAATGTCAGCAACAACAGGCCGGCTGTCGTCTTTGAAAAAGGAGCGTATAATCCTGCCAGTCTGGATTCGCTCTTAAAAATCGACACGGTTTCCCAGGCTCCCATAATGATCGTAATGTTCAGCGACAGCCTTCACCCCACGGCACCGACCGACACACTCACAAAGTTCCCGATCTACTATTACAATTATATTTACAACCCGGGCGGTGTTGCCACAGATTCAACTTTATTCCCTCCCGACACCCTCATCCGTAATAAAACCTGGGTCTATTACGGAAATCCTTTCGATGTGGTTGAACGCTTTGAACTTGCACGCTACATCACGCCTTATGGTAACAACCTCAGCCTGGGCAACGGATGGACATGGGTTTACGACCTGACCGATTATGCCTCATTGCTCCGCGACTCGGTCCATCTTTCAGCAGGCAACTGGCAGGAATTTCTCGATATGAAATTCGCAATGGTAGAAGGTATTCCGCCCCGTGACATTCTTGGCATAAGCAACATCTATACCGGGAACCACGGCTACGCCGACTCAAGCCAGCATAATCTCCCGCCGGTAACTGTAAAAATAAACAGCAATGTGCATGACGCAAGGCTTAAGATGAGGATTACAGGCCATGGTTTCGGAGGGAACGAGGATTGCTCGGAGTTCTGTCCAAGGCTTAACAAGCTGAAAATAAACGGCAGCCAGGCTTATACACATTACGTGTGGAGACCCACATGCGGACTTAATCCACTTTACCCACAGGGAGGGACATGGCTTTACGACAGGGCAAACTGGTGCCCGGGAGCTGAGGTCTGGACAAAAGATTTTGAATTAAGCAGGTTTGTTGTCCCGGGCGATTCCATGACCCTTGACTATGATCTTCAGCCGGGTTATACCTGGAACAGGCAGGGCAGCTGGCCGTATTACCAGATCGAATCCCAGCTGGTCACTTACGGGAAGCCAAACTTTAAGCTGGACGCTTCAGTTGAAGAGATCCTTTCTCCTAACCAGGATGTCATATACAACCGGTGGAACCCCATGTGTTCCGATCCCGTGATCATCATTAAAAACAATGGCACTGACACTATCAGGTCGGCAAGTATAACTTACGGTCCGACAGGAGGGATTAACCAGCACTATTCATGGACAGGCAGGCTGGGATTCGCCGATACTGCAAGAATCCAGCTGCCTCCAATCGACTGGACCGGATGGTGGGGCGGCGACAACCGCTTCATTGCCAGCCTTGCCGAAGTTAACGGGAAAACCGACGATTATCAGTACAACAACTCCATGAGCACGGGTTTTACCATTCCCCCGGCTTATGACAACCAGATCGTATTTTATTTCAAGACCAATCATGAAGCTGATTCGCTTTCCTGGACACTTCAGGACTGGAACGGGAATGTCATCCGCCGGAACGGCCCCATTATAAACAACTCACTTTACGTTGACACTCTTCAGCTCGACAAGGGCTGCTACCTGCTCAGCATAATGAATTCCTACGGGGAGGGACTCAGTTACTGGGCCAACATGCCACCCTACGGGAACGGGACTTCGGGTTATGCCAGGATCAAAGACATGAATGGAAAAACGATCAAACTTTTCAAGGGCGATTTCGGGCGTATGGTTTCCCAGAGTTTTACCGTAGACATGCCGATACATGTGGATGAGATTGATCCTGCAGGATATATCCATGTTTTTCCAAATCCCTCGCAAGGAAGATTTACCATTGCCATCGTGCAGGAGAAGGCAGGCGACGTGGATGTTGCCGTGACGGACGGATTAGGAAATCTGATTCTTTCCAGATCCTTTGCAGGTGTCAGGAACAGTTCTCTAAGCCTCGACCTCACAGGCCTTTCGCCCGGCATGTATCTTGCAAGGATAAAGACATCCGCAGGTTCTGTTATTAAAAAATTAATAATCTTATAGGTTCAAATCCAGGGTAATTTGAAAATAACTGAATGGTGACTGGTGAACGGCAAACCCTGAGCAAGCTTACTCTCCATCTTCACCGGTCACGGCTCACGGTTCACGATTCACGGTTCACGGTTCACGGTTCACGGAATTAAGGTATCTTTGCATTATGGAAAGCATGCGACAACAGAAAATCTCCCGGATGATCCAGAAAGAGCTCAGCACCTCTTTCCTGCGCGAGGGAAGGAATATTTTCGGAGGAGCCATGATCACTGTCACCAAAGTCAATGTCACCAAGGACATGGCAGTGTGTAAGGTATATCTCAGCCTCTTCAACACTAAGGATAAATCAGCCCTGCTTGCCCTTATAAAGCATCACGGCAAGGACCTCAGGTTCCAGCTTGGGCAGCAGCTGCACAACCAACTGCGCATCATCCCCGAACTCCAGTTTTTTGAAGATGACTCCCTGGATTATATTGAAAAGATTGACACCCTCCTGAAAACCTGATATCCTCATGCAATACGATCCGATAAAACGTTCACTGGGCAAGGTTTTCAACAAGACCCCTTTCCTGAGAAAAATGTTTTACAAGCTGCTCGACATCCTGCTGCTCAGGTCCTGGCATGTGCGTAAAGAGCTAAGAAAATGGGCTGCATCCGGGGCAGTGAAAGGAAATGTAAATGTTCTCGACGCCGGTTCGGGCTTCGGACAGTATACCTATTTCATGTCGGGGCTCAACATCCACGCCAGCATTCTCGCGGTTGACGTGAAGGAAGAACAGATAGCCGATTGCAACGCTTTCTTCCGCAAGGCCCTCATCACCCGCGTGGTATTTGAAAAGGCCGACCTCACAACATTTGTCATGAAAGATCATTTTGATCTTATCCTGTCGGTGGATGTCATGGAACATATAGCCGAAGACGAGAAAGTCTTTGCGAATTTTCATGCTTCTCTCAATCAGAAAGGGATGCTGATCATCTCCACCCCTTCTGACCAGGGCGGCTCCGATGTGCATGACCATGATCACGGGGAATCCTTTATCGATGAACATGTTCGCGACGGTTATAACATAACCGACATACAGGAAAAACTGAAGAAGGCTGGTTTCAGCCGCACCGAAGCTGCGTATACTTACGGCAAGCCCGGACAGGCCGGCTGGAAACTCTCGATGAAATACCCCATCCTGATGCTCAACGCCAGCAAGCTTTTCTTCATCATCCTGCCGTTCTACTACCTTCTCACTTTTCCCTTTGCCCTGATGTTCAATTATATAGATTTGCATTCTACTCATAAAAGCGGCACAGGTTTGCTCGTGAAAGCATGGAAATAAAAAGTGAAAAGCGAAAAGCGAAAAGTGAAAGGCGAAATAGTGAAATAGCGAAGCACCTCACACAAGCCGCATCAGGTGCGAGGAGCTTGTTAACGGATGGAAGAGCCTATCATCATATCGCTTCGCTGCACCTTAGCGGTGGTGTGATGTGCAAGCGAATGCAGCGATTTGAAACTACGAGCGAATGCGGCGTTGTAAACATGTGAGCAACAATGAACTTCCCTTTTTACATAGCGCGCCGTTACCTCTTCTCGCGTAAATCCCACAACATCATCAACATCATTTCGATGATCTCGGCCATCGGCGTCATGATAGTGACAGCTGCGCTTGTGATCGTACTTTCGGTGTTCAATGGTTTCGCCCGCCTTTCCGAATCCCTCTTCAATTCATTCAACCCCGACATGGCCATCTCCCTGAAAAAGGGTAAAACCTTCGGGTCCTTCGCAGTGGACATCCACCGTATAAAAAACATAAAGGGAGTAAAATATGTGACCGAGGTGGTAGAGGAAAACGCCCTGATGAAATACCTCGACAAGCAGTCCATCGTCACCCTGAAGGGTGTCAGCAGCGACTTTGAGAAGATGTGCGGCATAGATACCATGATGGCGGCAGGGCATTTTATCCTTCAGGAGGGTGACCTGAATTTCGCGGTGCTGGGTTACGGGGTTGCCGATTACCTCGGGGCCAACCTGAGCGATTACAAGAATCCCATCACGGTGTATGTTGCAAGAAGGGATGCATCATTCTCGGGTGTTTTCGATAATGCGTTCAATACCGCGTCTATCTTTCCTTCAGGGACTTTTTCGATACAGTCCGATTTTGATGTCAAATATGTTTTGCTTCCCCTGCGGTTTATGAAACAGATCCTCGGGTATAATGATGAACTTACTTCTCTCGAGATCGGGCTGGATAAAAAAGCCGACCCGGCACTGATCCAGAAAGCCCTGCAGGAAGCGGTTGGGGATAAATTCATTGTCAAAAACCGTTACGAACAACAGGAACTGATCTATAAGATTTTCCGCACCGAGAAATGGGCTATAGTGATGATCCTTGCCTTTATCCTGCTCATCGCCACTTTCAACGTGATCGCTTCCATCTCGATGCTGATCCTTGAAAAAAAGAAGGATATTGCGGTGCTCCAGAGCCTTGGGGCCGGCAAAACCCTGGTGCAGCGGATCTTCCTATTCGAAGGACTGCTGATCTCTTTCTCGGGCGCTATAACGGGTTTATTGCTCGGAGCGGGTATCTGCTGGGCCCAGATGCATTTCCACCTGATCAGGCTTGGCGATGCGAACAGCACCTTTGTTGTTTCAACTTACCCCGTGCATATGCTGCCGCTTGATTTCCTGATTATCTTTGCAATAGTAATGCTGATAGGGGTTTTGGCTGCATGGTTCCCTGTGTATAATATCCGCAAGGTCGATGCAACCATGATGCGCTCCGAGTAGTCTTTATACTGGAATTATCTGAAACTACATACTATGTCATACATGAAATTTACCAGACTTTTACTCGTCCTCTACATTATTTTACTTTCTGCGGATGTGTTCGCGGGCAGCATTCATACCGGTTCCGGCAATAATAACGTTCAGTTTGGCTCTGTCCCGTTCCGGTCCCTCAATGTCACTATGAATGTTTGCAGGCTCGATTTCCGCGATGTGATGACCAGGCA
This sequence comes from Bacteroidota bacterium, assembly GCA_037141915.1. Taxonomy (GTDB): domain Bacteria; phylum Bacteroidota; class Bacteroidia; order Bacteroidales; family FEN-979; genus CAIRDP01. Next base: position 16,016 of record JBAXBP010000022.1, read on the forward strand.
GGGCGCATTCACCGAACTTTTTTCCGAAGACCTTGGTTTCAGCAATGTCGTTGGCTATCCAAAACTTCCTGTGTATCATAAACTTATACAAGTACCCCTGGGCGCCGAATACGATATCAGTATCATCAGTTCACATTTCACTGAAGTCAGGCTCAGCGATCTTGGTGTTGTTTCCTCTGTAATTCCTGCCCAGGCGCCTCTTTCAAAACATATTACCGATCTCTCCCTGCTGCCCTTTGAGATGAACCCGGTGGCTTACCTTCAGAACAGCTTCAGTGATGCCCCCCTGGTCAGTGTAGCTTACGTGGGGATTATGCGCGCAGTGGCCCTGGCAAGGCTTGACATTTCTCCCGTTCGGTACAACCCTGTAAGCGGCATGCTGCGTATTTATGACCACCTGGAAGCCAGGATCACTTTCAGGCATCCCGACCTTGAAGCCAGCAATCGTCTTCTTGCAAAATATTCATCTCCCTGGTACCAGTCCTTGTACAGCAGGATCCCGAACTACACAAAAGCCGCGGATTCACTACAAAGTTCAAGCCCTGCAACGTATGTGATCATAGCTCCTCCATGCTTTAAAAACGTCCTCAGCCGCTTCATCGCCTGGAAAACCCGCAAGGGTTTCAGGGTCATTGCAGGATATACCGATGATCCACTGGTTGGCTCGAGCAGGGCCACCATCAAGGATTACCTGCAGGGGCTGTACGAAAATCCTCCTGCCGGTTACAATGCCCCGAGTTTTGTGCTGTTTGCCGGTGACGTGGACAAGATCCCGGCATACAACACAAACGGGCATCCCTCCGACATGTATTACTGCGAATACACTAACGACCACATTCCCGAGGTTACCTACGGAAGGTTTGCTGCAGGGGACACGGTTCAGATGAACGCATATATAGACAAGACCCTTGAATACGAGAAATACACCATGCCTTCGGATGACTTTCTCGGGGAAGCGGTGATGGTGGCGGGAGCCGATCCAAACTGCGGACCTCTTTACGGCAACGGTCAGATCAATTACGGAACAAGCAACTATTTCAACACAACCCATGGTATTTTATCGCATACCTACCTTCAGCCCGAAATGGTTCCCGGCACATACGGTCCTGCCATCCATACCAATGTTTCCGATGGAGTTGCTTTTGCAAATTATACCGCCCACGGCAGTGAAGGAGGCTGGGCCGATCCATCATTCGGGATCAATGATATTGCTCCCCTGCAGAATGCGCATAAATACTGCCTGATGGTCGGGAACTGCTGCAAAACCTCGAATTTTGCGGTCAGCTGTTTTGCAAAGGAAGTGACAAGGGCCACAGGCAAAGGCGCCCTGGGGTATATAGGATGCTCCGACTACTCTTATTGGGATGAAGATTTCTGGTGGGCCTGCGGGTTCAAGACGGTCAGCACGAACCCCGTTTATGACTCAGCCCATTTAGGGTCTTATGATAAAACTTTTCATGACCATGGTGAACCTTTGCCTGATTACTTTGTGACCATGGGCCAGATGGTGCAGGCCGGCGACTATGCAGTGGAAGAATCCTCTTCGGGGATCAAATTATATTACTGGGAGACTTACTGCCTTATGGGTGATCCCTCGCTATGCGTTTATTACTCAGTTCCGACGGCCCTGCAGGCAGAATTCCCTCACCTGGTGCTGCCCGGTACAAGCAGCCTGGCCGTGACAACCGAACCCTTGTCGTACGTCGCAATATCTCTCAATGACAGCACCCTGCTTGATGCCCGTACAGTGGATTCATCAGGACTTGCGGTGCTGAGTTTTCCGGCTGTCTCCTCCCCCTGCTATGCGAGGCTCATCATCACGAAGCAGAACCGCAAGCCCCTGGTCGACAGCGTTGAATTTCATGATTTTCCCGCAGGGATTGCAGGCGGCAACGCCGGGCACATTGAAATTTACCCCAATCCTTTTACAGATAAATTCTCGGTAGTATGCAATTCCGGCAAGGCTGAAGTGATCAGCCTGGGTGTGTACGATATTTACGGGAATTGCCTGATCACTGAAGACAAACAGTTTTCGAAGACCTCACAAGCCATGATGATAGACGGGAGCAGATTAAGCCCGGGCATATATTTCTGCAGGATACAGGGCGGAAGCTGGTCCGGGATCAGGAAAGTAATCAAGGAAAAGTAAATCAGGTTTTATTTTGCCGTCAGGCTTAATTTCACCTTCCTTACACCTATAACTTCACCTTTGGGATTTGCAGTAGGATCGATAATGGTTGCGATCAGCGAAAGCTGTGCGGGTTTCCAGTCGGGACTGGTCACTGTGAATTTCTTCGTGTAAGCATATGACCTGGCTGTATCCACGCTGGATGTGAGCTGTTCACCGTAAGTTCCGTTCATGGAGGCCCTGAAAGTTTCATTGAAATAATACGGGTTGATATCAGGGGTGGGGCCAGCCTCAGGATCCTTATTAGCCTGGATACCTTCAATACTGTCTTCAACGACATAAAGGCAGATATTGGCACCGGCCGCGAGCTTTCTTTTGAACCAGGTCGTGACATTTGCCGTGATCTCTTTTGAAGTGACATTATAGCTTGCCTGGACGCTCATGCTTGTCATAACAGGTTTCACCATTTGAGATTCTATGCCAACGGCCCACTGGTCGGAAGCCACAGGGTATGCACCTCCAATAACCGCACGGTTGATAAGGGCCATGGGTACATACGGGATTGCAAAATCGGTGATCCACTGGTTTGCTTCGGGAGTCCTCAGGTCGAGGACGTACTTTGCATCCGGGTCGGCCAGGGATGTTCCATGCACCGACATCAGTATCACCTTTCCCCTGTAAAAATCGACGAGCTTCCTGGCTTTCTGGGATGCCAGCGGGCAATTGATGCATTTATGCCCGGTGTATTCTTCGAGCAGTACAAAAGGTTTGCCTGCAGTATCATATTGTGTCTTGACCGTCGCATAAGGTTCACTCAGTTTATCACAGGAGGTGGTGATCCAGCCGGTGATCAATAAAACAGGGATTAAGACTCTGAATATTTTCATATCTCTGATGATTATCATTCAAATTAAAAACTGCTGGTAATGGTAAGTGTAAGTCCGCTGGACTGGGGCACATAACGGCAAACGCCTCCGACACAGATAATACCTTCGCGCTGCCTTCCCCAGGCAAGCTGTATCCTTGTGGTATTGTATACGAAACCGGCTGCAACATTATAATAGTGCAGCTGCTTGCTTGCGTTTGAATTACCATAGTTCCACTGGTCCTGTATTGAAAAAAACCATTTGGGCGAAATAGTGACTTCCATAAGGCCTGCAGCCCAGTTGCCATTATCCTGTTTGGTGAATAAACCCTGTGCCTCCCAGCGAAGCGATAATTTTTTATTTACATTGAATGTTATATCAGCGACACCGATATTTGAATAAATGATGGGATCGTCGGGATGGCCCTGCACCACCGCCTTATTATAGGTCTGGTAGAGGTAATCGAAAACGCATTTCACCTTTTTACCGATTTTCTTGGTGATCTCGACCTGGGTTTCCTGCCAGTAAACCTCATTGCCTACCGAATAAAAATTCGTGTTATAACCTAAGGTTCCAGTCTGGCCGATACCCGTCGTATCATTGATGGGGGTTTTCTTGATTGAATTCACCTGTGAAAAATCAAGAGCGATTGAAAGGCCGTTCTTGCCTCCGAGTTTTGTATTTTTCGGAATGGTATATAAGATGCCTGCAGCAATCCCGACCTCACCGGTTGTTTGGGTGGCATAGGGGTACATCGATGGAAGGGCATAGGTATGTTCTTTGTTGATGGCAGGCATATAATTAATATCCAGGCCATTGATGGTATAACTCCTGTTCGACTTGTAACTGAAGTTGTCAATCCATTTTGATTTGATTTCTATCCCGAGATTTTGCCTTGAATATGAAAGGTCAAAGAGTATGGCATTTCCCGGTTTATAAATATAAACGTTCATCTGCGAAGGGTCGTTGATCTTATGGGCATATTCCGAATAAAAGTTAAACCCCGAATAATTCAGATTCAGGCGTCCTCCGTAACAGGCTACATTTTCAGGAAGGGACAATGAATAGATCTTGTCGCCAATGGGATAAGTAAGGGTTTTTCCTGCCTGGTAATCGCTCACAAAGCTTCCTCCGAGAGTGATCTTTAGTTTGGCATTGGTAAGGGCATCAAAAATATCGTTCAGGCTGAAATCACCGTCAATGCCTTTTACGATACCCCTGTTATTGTTCGAGTATGGGATCCAGAAAGTTCTCTGGAAGCCGTAAACCCCGGTAAACGTGATCCCTTTGTAAGGCATGAATTTCACCCTGAGGCCTTTCATGGAATTGTCATATCCCAGGGTCCAGTCCTGGTAAGTCCTGAAGGTCATACCCCTGCCGAACTGCTCATAGAAGTTACCTGCCGTGACTTCGAGGAGGTCATTCCTGTACTTGGCATACCAGTATGGAACCCCTGCGCCCTGGTAGGCCGGGTCGTAACCCAGCAAGGGAGGAAGGTAAGCTTCAAATCTCAATCCGGCCGAAAAGTTTTTATACTCATAATTCACTTCCGTGAAACCGTTCATGCGGATGGGCTGCCCGTTAAGCGACTGGCTTGTGATTCCCATGGCTGCATCGGTCTGGTATAATGCGGCATCTGCCTGGAACGATCCGCTGATCTGGGCATTTTTCAGGAAATCCTGGGCCTTTAAACGGCCAGGCGACAGCGTGGCGAATGCAATTACTATACAAAGCAGGATAAATTTTTTCAATGCTTTAAAATTTTAATTGGACCTGATTACTTGGTTGATTCTCCCTTGACGAGTTTCCTGACCACCTCGATAATATCATTTTCGTTACCTTCAGCATAGGTGGTATGGCTCCACACGATCTCTCCCTTACCGTTCAGGATAAAGGTTTGAGGGATAGGGCCGACTCCCATGGCACGTTTTAGGTCCGAGTTCTGGTCGAGCAGGATGGTGTATGTCCATCCTTTTCCGTCAACAAATGGTTTAACCTGGGAAACCGATCTTGGGTCATCCACAGAAACAGCATAAAGCTTAACTCCCGTTTCTTTTACCCAGTCGTCATAAACATCGGAAATGGCACTTAATTCCTTGACACATGGTTTGCACCAGGTAGCCCAGAAATCAATGATAACGGGCTTGCCTCCGTTATCGATTTTTGCAGCATTGAAGACATTCCCGTAAATATCCTTGATGTTGACATCGGGGACTGTTTTGCGTTTGGCGGAGGCGTCTTCGCTCTGGGCAAAGCATAATACAAAGGCTGATAAGAAGATAAAAATCAGGGTTGCTTTTTTCATGGCATTGCTGTGATTAAATTAACATGCTGCAAAAGTAAGATTTTTCTCACACATTGCAGACTTCAAGAATACGGCAGTCGGTCAGGGGTGCAAGAGCTATCTTGTCGAGGATTGCCGGTATGAGAACGACTTCTCCCTTAGAGATTCTTTCTTTACCGCCTGCATAAACGATTTCGGCTGAGCCTTCGGTGCAGATATAGACGACAAAGGAGTCAAGTTCAGAATAATCCTTCAATACAGGAAGATTGAAATCGAGGATATTAGTCTGGAAATAAGGGCATTGAACCAGGTTCACGCTGCGATTTTTTTCCATTTTGTAATTGCTGCGGTATGATGCAGGTGTTTCGAAATCGAGGGCATCCAGCGCAAGCGTTTCATGCATTTCCCTTGGCTTACCCTGCACATCCACCCTGTCCCAGTCATAAATCCTGTAAGTGGTATCGGAGGTTTGTTGTATCTCGGCAAGGAGTATCCCGGGTCCGAGTGCATGTATCCTTCCGGCCGGTATGTAAAAAACATCGCCGCTTTTAACAGGCTCAAAATTCAGAATATTCTTCAGCGTTTTATCCCTTACGTTCTTAAGGTAAAACTCCCGGTTGATCTTACGGTTGAAGCCGGCAATAAGTTCGGCCCCGGGGTCGCTGCCAAGCACATACCACATCTCGGTTTTACCTCCTTTAAGGCCGCGTTTTGCTGAGAGGATATCATCAGGATGAACCTGTACCGAAAGCCAGTCATTCGCATCGATGAACTTTATGAGGATAGGAAATTCTTCCTTGTGTTTTGCAAATGTCTTCTCCCCTACCAGCTCATCCATGTATATTTCAAGCAGTTCGTTCAGTTCATTTCCTTCAAGGAAACCGTTCAATACTACGGTCCCCGAGCCCTGGACGCCCGAAAGCATCCAGGCTTCTCCTACCGGCATGCCATAAGGTATATCAATCCCGAGCGCAGTTTTCATCGTCTGCCCTCCCCAGATCTTTTCCCTGAAGACCGGCTTGAACTTTAAGGGGTATAGTGTATTCATAGTAGGTTGTTAAACGATTATAATAATTACATAAATATATGTAAAGTGGTAAAAATATTCACAATAAACATTAACTTTGAATCGTTTCGGAAAGCAAAAATACTATTTTGGGGAATATGAAAACTATAACTGAGCTGCTCCCTGCCCTGGTAAAACTTCGGCACCATCTGCACCAGATTCCTGAGACGGCTAATAAAGAATTTAAGACCCATGAGGTGATCAGGTATTCAATGAGAGACCTGGAGCCTGACCTTGTCATAGAAAACATTGGAAAAACGGGAATGGCGGTGGTCTTTAACGGCAAGCAACCCGGCAGGACACTGATGTTCCGTGCCGAACTGGATGCCCTTGCCATTGAGGAGGATATTGATATCCCTTATCATTCGGGTGTGAAAAACACCTCTCATAAATGCGGGCACGACGGGCATATGACCATGTTGTTCGGCCTTGCAAGCCTGATTGCAGAGAACCGGCCTGAAAAGGGAAGGGTCGTGCTGCTGTACCAGCCGGCAGAGGAGACAGGTACGGGGGCTGAATCGGTTTTGTCAGATCCGCAGTTCAGCCAGATCATACCCGATTATGTTTTCGCCATTCATAACATTCCCGGTTTCAGCAAAGGATCGGTCATTTTAAGGGAAGGCGTTTTTTCGATGACTTCCGAAGGCATGCGGGTCATACTGAAAGGCATGGCATCGCATGCAGCTTATCCCGAAAACGGGATAAGCCCCCTGCAGGCTCTGACCGGGATATTGAATAAACTGCCCGGCCTTAATGATGGCAAAACGGCGCCTGAAGATTACACACAGCTCACGGTCACCTTTGTCAAGATGGGTAGATACGGGTTCGCGACAAGCCCCGGACAAGCTGAGATCGGGCTGGTCATTCGTGCCGTTCATCAGAAAGGCCTGCAGCATTTGCAGGAACTCATTAAAAATACAGTCAGGAAAATTGCTGTTGAAGCATGTCTCGAAGAGCAGTTCATTCACATTGAGCATTTTCCTGTCACCTTTAACAATCCTGAGGTGGTAAAGCGTGTATCCGCGGTTTTATCTAAGAATTCCTTTGAAGTGACGGAAGCTGAAATGCCGTTAAAGTGGTCGGAAGATTTCGGGCATTTCACTTCACGCTTCCCGGGGGCACTGATTGGACTGGGGGCAGGATCCAGCCATTCTGACCTCCACACCAGGGATTATGATTTTCCTGATGAAATTCTCGAACCCGGGGTATTGGCCCTGTACCATATTTACAAAGAATTTAATGCAGACTGATATGATATGTATTGGCATCACAGGCACAATCGGCGCCGGCAAGGGTACCGTTGTCGAATACCTTGAACGATCAAGGGGGTACAGGCATTTTTCGGTGCGTAGTTTTCTGCTGGACCTGATCCGGACAGAAGGCATGCCCGAAAACCGCGACAGCATGTTTCTGCTTGGCAACCGGCTGAGAAACGAATTTGGCCCCTCCTATGTTGTTGACTGCCTGTATAAACTCGCACAGGAATCGGGCGACAATTGTATCATAGAAAGTATACGAACAACAGGCGAGACGGCTTTCCTGCGGTCGAAAGGAAATTTTTACCTACTTGCCGTTGATGCGGATCAAAAGATCAGGTATGAACGCATCAGGTTAAGGAAATCGGAAACCGATACTGTTTCTTTTACTACATTCGCGGAAAACGAGGAACGTGAAATGACATCCACCGATCCGGGCCGGCAAAACTTAAGGGAATGCATACGCATGGCTGATTTCGTGCTTACCAATAACGGCAGCAGGGAAGAATTGTTTGCCCGGGTGGATGATATCCTGAAAAAAGTCTGAAATAGAAGACTAAAAAAACATACGTCCCATCTGGGACCAGTATTTCATGGAAATAGCCAACACGGTGGCAACCCGTGCAACCTGCGACAGGGGCAGAAGCGGATGTGTCATCGCCCGTGATAAGCAGATCCTTGTGACAGGTTACGTTGGAAGTCCGCGGGGATTGCCGCATTGCGACGAGGTCGGGCACCTGATGAAAAAAGTTTACCATGAGGATGAGCGTATAACACAGCATTGCATGCGAACGGTGCATGCCGAGCAAAATGCGATTTGCCAGGCTGCCAGGCTCGGAATTCCGTTGCAGGGAGCCACCATCTATTGCAGGATGACGCCATGCCGCACCTGCGCCATGCTCATTATCAACTGCGGTATCTCAAGAGTGGTCTGCGAAAGAAAATATCACGACAGCCTTGAGAGCGAAGAAATGTTCAGGCTGTCAGGGGTAATCCTCGAATATGTGTATAACGAGGTACAGGAGTATAAAAACCAGCAGGGTTGAAGAATGGTAAACCTTCCCCGGAAACATTGAGAGCCAGGTAAGATGAACCCAGAACACGGATTGTCAAGATCCCAGTTTGAAATCTTATTCCGCACCGAATACAAAGGGATGCTGCTTTTTGCCATTCATTATGTTAAAGAAGAAGAAGCCGCAAAAGAGATAGTCCAGGAAGCATTCATCAACCTCTGGGAAAAACGGGAATCCATCAATCCTGAACGGGAAGTGAAATCATACCTGTCTGCTTCGGTGAGGAACAGGAGCCTTAACTATCTCCGCGACAATAAACGGTTTAACGGAACCCTGCTCAGCCTTGGAGGACTGCTTCCCATGCCTGCAGCCGAAGAAGTTAATACCATCGAGATCAGGGAGCTCAGCGGGCAGATCCACCGTGCAATTGAGGAGCTGCCCGAAAAATGCAGGGAGGTCTTCCGCCTGAATCGCTTTGAACAGATGAAATACCAGGAGATCGCTGATCACCTGAATATTTCAATTAAAACGGTGGAGACGCAAATGTCAAAAGCGCTCTCCCACCTGAGGAGCAGGATCAGGCAGACATGAAAATTATTATTTAATAAGGTATCAGGGTAAAGGCGTTTTTAAGTGTATAATGACTGATCATGGAAAAAGACCGTATATATTTTGAGGGGCTCATTGCCAGGTATTTCAGCAAGGAAGCAACGCCTGCCGAGATCGGTGAGCTTTCTTCATGGGTCAATGAAAACCCTGAGAATGCAGCTGTTTTCGGTGAGTCACGATATGCATGGATGGCATTTGAAGAAGTGAGGATCACCGGGTTGGCCGATGTGGATGAAGCATGGGAGGCATTTAAAGATAAGGTTGGGATCCGTGAAGAGACCCGGTCGGCAATCGGCAGTCAGCAGTCAAAAAGAGCAATACCGATGTACCGTATTTTGCTCAGGATTGCTGCGGTCATTGTTATTCTTGCTTTTCCTGCATTTCACCTTTACAAATACCTTCAGCAGCCAGCAATAAAAGAATTTGCAGCGGGAACCGGCCGTGCCGAAACCCTTCTGCCAGATGGCTCCCATGTCATGCTCAATTCAGGTGCGGTGATTAAATACCCTGAAAAATTCAAAGGAAAGAAAAGGGCTGTCAGCCTTGACGGGGAAGCCTATTTTGATGTTGCACATAATGCTTCAAAACCTTTCATCATAGCAACCGACGGGATCAGGGTAGAAGTGAAAGGGACCTCCTTTTATATAAACACCCGTTCATGGAGCGGGGATTTTGAACTGGTGCTTACATCGGGCAAGGTCGAACTTTATTTTGAAAACCAGCCAGGCCAGTCCAGGGTTCTCAACCCCGGTGAAAAAGCCATTGTACACGGTAACCAGATCATCATCAGTCCTAATACCGACGCCAACTATATGGCCTGGAAAACCCACAAGATCTCCTTTAACAATGAGCCCCTTAATTCAGTGGCGGCTACCTTAAGCAAGGTGTACCAGGCTAATGTACGCCTCGGCAATTCTTCACTTGCCAGTTGCAGGCTCACAGCGACCTTCGACAATCAATCTCTTGAATCTGTACTAAACGTTCTTAAAGCAACGTTAGATGTAGATATCAGGAATTCCGGATCTTTGGTGGAAATTTCCGGCAAAGGATGCCGATAAACCGCAGAAACTTGCTTCGTTCACGTGTCACGCCTTCCTTCACGTTTTTCCTCACGTTCTTCCTAACGATATGGACTTTCTTTATTTTGCTTTTCCCTGTAAACCAGATACAGGCCCAGGTACTCGACAAGCCCATCAGCCTTCATATTAAAAACAAGCCCCTTCAGGAGGCCCTTAAAACCATATCCGAAGCAGGGAACATCAACTTCTCATATAACCCCCAAAGCATCCCTGCCGATAAGACCATCAGCATTAGCTGTGATAAAAAACCATTGAGAGAAGTCCTGGATATCATCCTTAAACCACTCGGCATTACCTATATCGAAATTGAAAACCAGGTGGTGCTGAAAACTGCGGGCCCGGGCGCAGCAACTCGCCAGGCTGAAGCCTCCAAACCGGCCAGGCACTTCACTGTAAGCGGTTATATCAGGGAGAAAAACAGCGGGGAAGTGCTTATAGGCGCTAATATTTTTGCCAGGGGTACCGGTTTTGGTACCATATCAAATTCCTATGGGTTTTATTCACTGACTCTTCCCGAAGGAAAATACCTGCTCGATTATTCCTTTCTCGGGTTCGGGGAGATTACCCTGGATACCCTTGTCAATGGTGACTGTCACATCAGCAAGGAAATGGAGGAAGTCAAACTGGATATGAAAGAAGTGGTTGTAAAGCCGGTTGAAACGGGCTCCGATATCCGGCGAAGCCAGTTAAGTGATTTTAATTTTTCAAATAAGACCCTGGCCAGCCTCCCCGGTTTTGCAGGCACCTCCGATGTACTGAAAGCCCTGCAGGCGGTGCCCGGTATCCGCTCTTACGGCGACGGCTCATCCCTTTTCTATGTAAGGGGGGGCAACAGCGATCAGAACCTGCTGCTGCTCGATGAAACTCCCTTATATAATGCATCCCATTTGTTCGGCTTTTTTTCGGCCCTCTCTCCCGATGCGGTGAACGACATCCAGGTTTACAAAGGCGATTTCCCTCCCGCTTACGGGGGCAGGCTGAGCTCGGTAGTGGATATAAAAGCCAGGGAAGGCAATATGAAACATTTCGGGTTCAGCGGCAACCTGGGGCCTTATGCATCAAATATTTCAGTTGAAGGCCCGATCTGGAAAAACCATGCTTCGTTTTTTGTTTCAGGCAGGTTATCGACAGTGAACTGGCTGAATTATTTTCTCACAGGCCAGCCTGGTTTCAACATGCAGTTCTATGACATCAATGCCAAGCTGAACCTCATGACGAACGAAAACAACAGGTTCTACCTGACATTTTATACGGGCCGTGACGACTTCAACCGTTTGAACTCATCGGCCTACCGGATCTATGGCATAAGCTGGAACAACATCCTGGGGACCGCACGCTGGAACCACGTTTTCAACGAAAAGCTGTTTTCAAACACCACTCTTAATTACAGCCGGTATGATTATTATCTCTACACCACCGAAAGTCGCAAAGGGTTCTGGACTTCAGCTATTTCGAACCTGACATTCAAATCGGATTTCACCTGGTTCATCAATTCATGGAATACAGCCAGGGCCGGGTTTGAGGTCACCAATTATCATTCCAATCCCGGAAATATCAATGCAGGAAGTGATGACGCAAGTTCAGCTCAGGTTCCGGCAGTTTCGAAGTACCAGAGTATGGAATATGATCTTTACTTTGGCAATGAACAGAAAATCGGGAACCATATCGTGCTCAAATATGGTTTAAGGCTGCCCCTCTGGCAGGATTTCGGGGAATCCACAGTTTACTTTTTCGATGCAAACTACCAGCTGATCGATTCGGCGCTGTACCAGAAAAACACTTCTTATTTCAATTGTTTCAGTCCTGAGCCTCGGTTCAGTGTAATTTATAATGTTACTGAGAGAACCTCGCTTAAATTGAGTTATAGCAGGAACACCCAGTTCATACAGCAGCTCAGCAACACCACCGGGCCCTTCACTTCACTCGATGTTTGGGTTCCCTGCGGACCAAACATACCCGCACAGAAAGTCGACCAGTGGGCAGTCTGCGCTTATCAGAAATTTGCAAAAAACCGTCTTTTATTCAGCGCCGAAGCATTTTACAAAGCCTACCTCGACCACCTGGACTATAAGGACCACGCCAACCTCCTTTACAATCCCCTGATCGAAGGTGAACTCCGTTTCGGCAAGGCATGGGCTTATGGCCTCGAGCTCATGCTGAGAAAACCCGAGGGCAAGCTTACCGGCTGGATCTCCTATACCTGGTCAAGGGCCCTGGTGCAGACCGACGGGGTGAATAACAGCCAGGCCTATCCTTCGAATTACGACAGCCCGAATGATGTCTGCATCAACATTTCTTACGACAACCATCACCACTGGGCCTTTTCGGCGGTTTGGTATTACCGCACCGGCAGCCCCGTGACTACGCCTACGGGATTTTATTACAATAACGGGTATTCGGTCCCGGTTTACGGCGAAAAGAATAACAGCAGGCTGCCCGATTACCACCGCCTCGATCTTTCGGTGACTTACAGGATAAGCAAACCAGAGAAACGTTTTCAGCAGAATATAATACTTACCTTATATAATGCATATGGACGATATAACCCGTATTCCCTGAGTTTCAACCGCTTTACCGACGGCAACGGGAACCTGGTCGTGCCCACTAACCTCCAGGGCGGCTACCAGCTTGTGCCAACCACCATATCGGTGGCCGGGATCATTCCATCCATCAACTATCAATTTAAATTCTGATGAAGAGGCTATCCACATATTTTGTTTTTTGCATGCTGATGGCATCCTGCGTGAAGCAGGCCAGCTTTGATGTGCCCGGGGGATCGGGGAACCTGGTCGCCGTCGACGGCATCCTTACCAATGAAAGAAAAACACAGACCCTCGTGATCAATCACCCTGTAAACGGGCTTAACGACCCGGCTGTACCAGTGAGCGGCGCCACGGTAATCATCCATACGGCTGATTCGACCTGGGACCTTACCGAAACCCCTGCAGGAAGCGGTAAATACCTGACGCCGTCAACCTTTATTTCGCTTCTGAACAAGACCTATACCCTGAATATTTATAACGGAAGTTCCGTTTATTCAGCCAAGGCTGCGATGGTGGCCGGAACCACGTTTACACAGCTGACCTATGTGCAGAACGACAAGGACACCTTATATCATATAGATTATGTAGCCAGCGCTTTCAGCAGCAGCAAGCCGGCGATGTGGGAGGTTCTGCTCGACTGGAGTAAGGTTCAGGGTTACCAAAACGCCGACACAAATAAGTGCCAAGCCAGGCTGCTGTTCTATACGCTGCCGACCCTCGATGTGAGCGAGATCTTCGCCCCGGTGGTTGAACAGGTCTCTTTCCCCAGGGGGACAAGGATCACCGAAAGAAGGTATTCACTGGCGCCACAGCATGCCGAATTCGTAAGGGAGATGCTGCTTGAAACAAGCTGGCAGGGCGGGTTGTTTCCAACGGCTGCAGCCAATGTCACGACGAATCTCAGCGCCGGCGCTGTCGGATTTTTCGGGGTTTGTGCGGTGAATGAATTATCCTTGCAGGTTGAAAAATAGTCGATCGTTCGCATTTCCACAATGCCGCTTTCGCTTTTCGCCATTTCGCTATTTCGCTACTTTTTTTACATTTTCACATCAGGGTAGAACCCTCCACCTGTGTATAATAGAAAAACAAAAGAATTAAACCTCAAAACCATAGCATGATGAAAACAACAAAAATCCTCAGCCTGGGCCTTTTTCTTGCAATCCTGGTCGCTTTCGGAACCACTTCCTGCAAAAAGGACAAAACCACCAACCCTGGTGACTCTAACACTACATCCTTACAGAACCTTGCAAATGATGAGAACCAGGTTTCTGCTGCCACTGATGAAGCAAACAGCGACATCAATGCAGTTATCGGCGGTACAGGTGGTCTGAAGTCAACTGCAGGCTGGCAC